>CAZCLV010000090.1:0-1557 GCA_964499645.1 uncultured Mycoplasma sp. | reverse complement strand
AATGTAAAGTAACTATCAAAAAAAGATAATTACTTTATTGTTTTATTAGAAATAATATGCTATAATCTTGTTGTATAAGTGAATTATTTTAGGAGTGATATAAATGAATTATAGGGAAACAGAATCAAGTTTAGCAAATTTAGAAGAACAAGAAACTAAATTAAACGAGCAAGAAGCTAAATTAAATGAAGAATATAATGCTTTATTTGAAAATTTAAAATTATCAAAAAGTGCATTAAGAAAATGTGAAGATGAACTAGATGAAATCAGATTTAAAGGATTAACAGTTTCTGATGAACAAAAAAATAGAGCAAATCAATTATTAGAAATTCAAGATAGATTAGTTGTTGATCAAAGAAATAGAGAAGCAAAATTTAAAATGTTTCAAGAAAAATTTGAGCAATTAAAGGGAGCAAAAAGAGTTCTTCAAGGAAATTTAGAATATAGAAAAGTAAATGCTTTTACCCTTGAAGGAGAAATCAAGAATAAATATAATATTAAGATTTCAAAACAAGAACAAATAGAAAACTTAAAAAATTCACCATATTCAGATAATGCAGCAATTACATCAATGCTTATAGATTTAAATGAAGAACTTAAAACAATTGACACAGAATATGAAGATTTAAAAAATACTTACAAAAATGTTGTTGGAAAAGCATATGGAGCAGAATCAAAATTAACTGAAAATGAAAAAACAAATAAAGATTTTGATGATATTGAAGCAAAATTAACAGGAACAAAATCAGAATTAACTGAAAAAGAAAAGCCAAATAAAGACTTTGATGATACTGAAGCAAAATTAACAGGAACAGAATCAGAATTAACTGAAAAAGAAAAGCCAATAAAAGAAAAAAAACCAAATAAAGAATTATTTATGAAATCTCTTAAAAATTTTGGTAAAGTTGCTGGTTTAGTTGCAGGAGTTGGGGTATTATGGTTATTATGTGGTCCACTTGGACTTGGTATAACAATAGTGAATGCCGCATCTATTGGTTTAGCGGCAAAAACAACATTTGGTAAAGGAAAATAAAAGGGAATAATTGAAAGGAGTTAATAGTGTGATAAGTAGAGGAGATGTAGTTACTTTTTCTGAAACAGATAAAGTAATAATAATGGATATTGTTGAATATTTGAACGAAACATATACTTTTGTAAATGATATATTACCTGACGAGTCTGGATTTACTGATAAATATCATGTAATGAAATATAATCAAGAAAGAAATACATTAATTGAAATAGTAGACCAAGATTTTTTAAATAATGAAATTTTACCATTATTTTCAGATAATCTTCAAAAAATATTTGATAGTGGAGTATTAAATTTTGATAAAGCAGAAGGAAATGCTAATTAAAATCTGGTTAATGCATATAATAAACAAGTGAGAACTTGTTTATTTTTTATAAAAATATATTGACAATCATAAAACAAAATGATATATTATCAATGTTTGAAATTGAGTTGGGTCTAGAAATAGGCCTAATAAAAATTGTAATAAATGATACACCTGGATATGTGTGTAGAAAGGAGAACTTATGCCAACAATAAATCAA
>CAZCLV010000089.1:0-1567 GCA_964499645.1 uncultured Mycoplasma sp. | reverse complement strand
AGATTTCAGTAAAAGTTCTTTTTACAGATATGTTAATAATGGAGTATTTGAATTTGGTCCACTAGATTTTCCAAGAATAGTAAAATACAAAAAAAGAAAAAATTCAAATACAAGAAGAACTAGAAAAGAAAGAAAAATTCTCATTAATAGAAAATATACTGATTTTATTGAATTCATTTCTAAAAACCCAGAATTAAATATAGTTGAAATGGATACTGTTGAAGGATTACAAGAAGAATCAGAATGTTTTCTTTCTTTATTATGGAGAAAATCTAATTTCATGCTTATATACAAATTAGAATCTCAAACCACTGATGAGGTAACGAAGATATTTGAATATCTTCAAACAATTTTACCTTTAGATACATATAAATATTTGTTTCAAGTAATACTTACTGATAATGGACATGAATTCTTTGATGTAAACAATATTGAATCTATACATTCTACTGGTGAATATGTTACACATCTATTTTATTGTGATCCACACGCTTCTTGTCAAAAAGGATCAATTGAAAAAAAAGGGTTTTACTTCCATCACTACACAAGGGTTATATTATGATATAAGAAATAACATTGCTGGGTTAAAATTATCAGATTCAAGAAGAATGAAAGAAAAGTCAACATATGAATATCAAAACAAAAAAGAGTTATCTGAATCAAAACAAGAATATAGCATCAACAAACGACCCGAAGAGATAAATAAAAGGCTTGTTTTTGGACATTTCGAGTTAGATACTGTTATTGGTACTAATAAAGGAAAACATGAATGTTTAATGACTTTAACTGAGCGTAAAACAAGGTTTGAAATAATTTTTAAACTGAAATTTAAAACCGCTGATGAAGTTGTAAATAAATTTAACCAAATTAAAGAATTTATGAAAGCAAATTATAATAAAATTTTTAAATCTTTAACAACTGATAATGGTACAGAATTTTCTGATTTCCTAAATATTACTAAAGATACCAACACCAAAATATATTTTACTCATCCCTATTGCTCCGGTGAAAAAGGTACTAATGAAAAAAGCAATAGTATTATTAGGTATTATATCCCTAAAAAAACTTTAATAGAAAATTATAGTTATGAAGATATTAACAAAATTGCTAATTGGATGAATAACTATCCAAGAAAAATATTAAATTATAAAACACCATTTGAAGCATTATTAGAAGAGTTCAATGATAAAAGTGTTATTAACAAAATATACAAATTGCAAGAAAAGGTAAACGTTTTATAGTCTTTTTATTCCAATTTCCTTATTGACAACAGGAACCCAAACGAAAATTATTTAAAAAATGCAAAACAATTAGAAAAATTGCTTTGCATTTGCTACAGCATTAATAATTTTGTCTGCCTATTGATCGATAAGTTTTCTCGGCATAAACGACTAAAAATTTGACTGTAGATTATTCTAAAAAGTTGCACTTGACTTTTTAATCAATAACTTCACTTTGATATATTTATTATTTAGATATATATTCATTATAACCACCTAATATATTTACAATATTATATCCTAAGTTAGATAGTTTATTACATAATTTTGGACTTTTCATTCCTAAT
>CAZCLV010000088.1:0-1569 GCA_964499645.1 uncultured Mycoplasma sp. | reverse complement strand
CAACTATAAAAGATAAAGAATTAAAGAAAAGAATTGAAACCGCATTACAAGTTGTGCATAATTTTTAAAATATGGCAAAATTAATAGAAAAAAACAGTACAGTTTCTGAATTATATGAAAAAAAAACTGGGAAAAAATGAAATACTGCTAAAGCAGAAGGTTTGACATCAGGTAGTTATGAAGATAACATAAAACTTAAACATAGATTATTATCTGGAGAATTTGATTTAGACAAAAATAAATTAATTGAAACAGCAAAAAAAGTATCAAATATAAAATCGTCTTATGATTCTGGACCTGTTGAAGAAAATATAGATCAGTATTTAATACCTCCTAAAAATAAAGAGTATAATGAATTAAGTTTTAACGACGCTTTTATTAAAGCAAGAAAAGAGTTAGGAGCAGGAAAAACTTTTACATATAATGGAAAGGTTTATAGCACTAATTACAAAGAAGAAGAAGTTTCTGATAATAATGTTTCTAATCAAAATAATAAATCAAATAAACTTATAAGTAAAACAAATAAAGACGCAGATAAATCAAATAATAAATCAAATGTTCAAAATAAATCAAATAATAAATCAACTGATCAAAATAATAAATCAACTGATCAAAATAAATCGCCTCAGTTTCAAAATAAACTAAATAAGATTGTAGATAAAAAATACGAACAAAAAACAAACATCAACCCAATAGGAAAATATGATTGACAAACCGAAATTCGTCCAAATGAAAATACAATAAAAGATCTACAATATTTATCTTCTTTACAAAACGAAAATGAAATAAACGCTTATATACAAAATAAGAAATTGATACAAAATCAAAATAATAGATATGATGAAGATGGTAATCTTATATACGATGAAAACGGAATGAGGTATCGTGCTTCTGGTGCTGCTGAAATTACAAGTAATCCTTTAGAACTATTACTTTTAGGACCTTCTGGAGCAGGAAGCAAAGTAGCTTGAAAAATAATTGAAAAACAAGTAGCTAAACAATCATCAAAATTATTACCTAAAGCAACACAAAAAATGTTACCCATTGTAACACAAAAGATGTTACCTAGTGCAACACCAAAATTATTACCGCAAGCACAAAAATTATTACTTTTAAACCCTTAATATGAAAAAATTTTTATTAAAATTAATAACTGCAAATTCAGGAGTAAGTTCAAAAAGAGTAGCAGGATTATTAGGATGAATCGTAATATTATTTATTGGTACTTGATGTACTATAAAAATAATAGAAGCTCCTAATATAACAAATGAAATATTGTGAGGTAGCGTTGCATTATTAGGAACAGATGCTGTAACAAAAATATGAAGAAAGAACGATGGCAAAACTAATAGCGAAATCGAGGATAAAAATAAAGAAGAAGAATAAAGGACTTTTTACAAAATATTGTGGTGGAAATGTAACTGCTGAATGTATTGCAAAAGGAAAAAGATCCAAAGACCCAAAGATTAGAAAACGTGCTACATTTGCAGATAACGCAAAAAAATGAAAACGTTAATAACTTTAAAATAATTATATGAAAATTAAACTACCAAAACTACCAAGAGTTAA
>CAZCLV010000087.1:0-1794 GCA_964499645.1 uncultured Mycoplasma sp. | reverse complement strand
CCTCAGTCTTCTTTAAATTATTTGACACCTATTCAATTTAAAAATTTATATTTTAGATCTTAATTGTATACTTTTACTTGACTAATGCATATAAAAAAAGATATTCCATAAATCGAATATCTTTTAAATTTATTTTATGATAAAGTGTAACAAGAATCTGAACATACTGTTTCACCATCTAATAATTGAATTTGTCCATTTGAAACAGATGCTTCTCTAATACCACAAGTTCCATTTGTGCATGATTCTATTAAAATAGTTCCAGCATCATATTTTCCTTTTTGTGATACATATTCATAATATGAAACACCATAATATGAAGCTCTAGCTAATAAAGATTTAGCAGTAGCTTGTGAATTTGTAGTAGTTCCTACTCCACCTGTAGAATGATCTATTGTAGTTACAGTTTGACCATTATTTGTAATAATTACTGTGCTTCCCTCTGAATTTACAAAAGTTCCGTCTACACCTAAATCTTCAGAACCAATTCCCCACCAAGCAAGGTTAACTTCACCTTCTGATGTAAATTGTCCTTCTTCTTTTGAATAATTTTTTGTTCCTTCAAGACTTATAGTTCTTTTCATTAATTTACCATCAACATTTTGATATATAGTAGCAGTATTGTCTTTATTAACAACTGTAGTTATTCCATTTGGTGATGTTGTAGCACTTGTTCCAGAAGAATATGTCTTATCGTCTTTCGTAACACCTACAGAAATTTTTGTTCCATCAGTATTTTCAATCACCATAGATTGAGATTTAAAATTTGTTTTATTTATCTTACCTGTTGAGGTAGTCTCAATTGCTGATTTTGTTTCAACTGGTGTAACATAAACAAAATTATCTCCACATGAATTTTCTGGATCTTTTCCTTGTGCGATTAATTCTTCATCTGTAAAAAACATTTTAATTGGTTGTCTACTATTGTCAAGGCTAGTAGTAATTGGTGAAACTGTTGCTGTATTAGAATAATCTAATGCTTTAGCTTTGCTAGTAGCAAGACCACTTACAAATACAAGTGATAATGCTAATCCTCTCCAACCAGTTTTTTTGAATTTACTTAATAGACCACTTATCTTTGATTTAGATCCATTTATTACTTCATATTTTGCATTTTCTACTTCATTTTCAGAACTTGCATTTAAAGAATTTTTATTTGCTTTAATAGCGTTATATCTAGTTAAAAGTGCCTTATGCTCTTGAGCTAATTTATTAGCTTTTTCGACATCTACTTGAGTTAAGTTTCCTTTACTTATTATTTTTGTATATTCTTCGTGTAATTGTTTCATATCTAAATATAATTCAGATAAATTGTTTGTAGTTTGAAATTTATCATTCATAACCAAAAACCCCCTTTTTTAATTACGCTGAATATTATACCACTTTTTGATAAATATGTCAATTTTAACTTGCTACTATTGTAATCATTTTGTGATAATGTCACCTTAGAACATTTTGTTAAAATGTCACCCTAGTAAAAATATATGTTAAAATATTCACTTTAAGAAAGAGGTGAATATCAATGGAAGGAAGCATAACATTAAATATGAAAGAACAAAGAAAAAATGATATTATTGTAAAATTAATTAATAAAGAAATCACAATAACTCAAACATCTAAATTACTTGGTGTATCTGAAAGACAAATAAAAAGAATCAAAAAGAAATATTTAAAAGAAGGAGTTACAAGTGTTATTCATAAAAGTAAAGGCATTAAAACTAATCGAGGTTATTCAGATAATTTAAAAGAAAAAATATTAGAGTTATACAAAGTTGAATATGAAGGGTGGAATTT
>CAZCLV010000086.1:0-1937 GCA_964499645.1 uncultured Mycoplasma sp. | reverse complement strand
AGCTTACATTGATGAAGTAAATAGAATAAAGAAAAAAGGTACACGAAAACAAAAACTTAAATACCTTTTTAGAAAACAAAAAAATCTTACACTAAAAGATGTATATGAGTTAGTCGATAAACACTTAAATAAATAATTATGGCAACATTACAATTAAACTTAATCAAAAAATGGTTTGATTTAACCATACAAGGGGTTAAGAAAGAAGAGTACAGAGATATTACTCCATTTTGGGCTAAAAGGCTCTTATGTATGGAGAATGGGGATAAATTAACTGAATGTTATTCTAAAGAAACAATAGAGTGGTTGTGTGTGTCTTTAAAACGTTGGAAAGTCTTTGAGTATGCTTCTATTGAAGAAGTTTTAGATGTATTTCATATCAAATTTAAAGAGTATCAAAATACAGATTTTCGCAACGGGTACAAATCATTAGATAAAGTACCAAGATTTATAATTGAAAATAAAAATATAACAGTAGGAGTAGGTAAAGAAGAATGGGGTTTTGTCGGAGATACACTAATGTTCATTATTCATCACGGTGAAATTATTAAACAATTTAATATAGAATAAAATGACAAAAAGAGAATTTATTGAAGCCGTTGCTTCTGGGTTAAGAAAAATGAACTACACGCCTGATTATTTGCTAATTATATCTGATAGATTTAATGATTGGGAGTGGGATGAAGAAACCTTGTGCGGTATTCAGGTAATAAAAAGTTATGTTTCAGTAAATATTGGACATAGCGGTAATGATTACCCTGTAATTCCATGTTTTACAGATGTGTCAGAAAAAGATATTTTTATGCTTGTCAATTATTTTCAGCGAGGCTTTGAAGATAGTGCGGGGTCGTTTTAAAATGACACATAACGTAACATTATAGAGATTTAAAATAAAAAACAAACAAAAATAAAAAACAAACAAAAGTCTAATCAACGCACTTTTTGAAACTCTCAAATGGTGTATTAAAGAAAAACATATTTAATTATGAAACAAGTAAAAGATTTATGTATAGAAGGTAAAGTTTATAAAGCAGAAATAAAAAATATTATCCCATACACAATTGATTCTTTATCTTTGGATAAAGACACTTCTAAAATAAAAGTTAGATTGAGTGAATCTTGTTTTACATTCTATGGTGAAAAAACGGATGCTTTTATAATAAATGAGTATAACGAGAAATATTTTATTGATTATAAAAATGCTTTAAAAGAACAAACAGAGTTAAGAACAAAACATTATTTACATTTATTAAATAAAGTAGAGGAGGCTCAAAAAGCACTTTCTGAATTTATTTTAGAATATTCAATTCTTAAATAAGTATCCAATAAATCAAATAATTAAAACAAAAACATATTTAATTATGGAATACAAAGTAACAATGTTATACTCTAATAAACATATTGAAATTTATATAGATAATAAATTCTCTTTAGGAATAGAATATAATAATAAAATGTTAAGTATAAATTTATTATTTTTAAAAATAGATTTGTTTTAAACATAAACTAAAAAATATGAAAAGTATAGATGTAGCAGCAAGAGAATATGCAATACATATGACAGGAAGTGATTCTTATGAACAAAATGATTTAGAAGAGGCATTTAAAGCAGGAGTTGAATTTGCACAAGACTGGATTTCAGTTAATAAAGAATTACCAGAATGGTACACTGGGTGTAGATTAGATATTCTTGTTAAAAAGGAAACTTTTAATTACCCTGCAAGTGTGAAAATACATACTATATATTCCGATAAGGATATACAGGAGTTAAAAGAAATGTATACTCATTGGAGACTTATAGAATTAAAATAATAAATAATGAATTATACATTAGAAGAATATTTAGAGGATACTAAAAGACACTTAAGTTATTTTCAAACAAATGATGAATTAAAAGAATACTATAATTTTGATTATACATTTCAAGAAATATTAGA
>CAZCLV010000085.1:0-1980 GCA_964499645.1 uncultured Mycoplasma sp. | reverse complement strand
GAAAAAAATAACCTAAGGTAGAAGAAATTCTAACGGCTCTGAAATAATCTAAGTCTATTGGATATGATTAAATTAGGTGTAAAAGTGCCAAAGAGACGAGTTCTATTAGAAATGATAGAAGTGGAACGCGGTAAACCCCACAAGTGAGAAACCCAAATTTTGGTAGGGGAATTCAAAATCAGGAAAAGAACTGATTAGAAATCGAGAGATAGATAAATGTTTGCCACCTTTTTAAGGTACAGAACATGGCTTATTAAATGTTATTTATTATAAATAGAGGTGTTAATTTGAAAGAAATTGGGGAAATATTTAAACAAAAAAGGGAAGAAATTGGTATTACTATTGATGAAGTTTCTAGTGATTTAAATATTGATAAAGTTTTAATTGAAAACTTAGAATCTGGTAATGAAAAAGTATTTAAAGATGTAATAGAAATACAAGATGTAATTGTTTTATATCAAAAGTACTTAGATCTGGATGATATAAATATTTTAGGTAAATATAATGATTATTTATTTGAAAAAACATCAAAAATATCTATTTCTGACATTAAAGAAAGACTCGAAGAAACTAAAGAAGAAAAGAAAGTTAAATCACCATATACAGCTTTTGAAGAAAATAAATCCAGTAAAGAAAAGAAAAAAATATTGTTTTTAGTAATTTTATTATTTTTATTTGTAGTTTTATACGTAATACTAAAACAAGTTTTTATAGGATAGGAGAAAAATATGAAATTTAATTTACCAACAAAATTGACTTTTTTAAGAATTATATTAGCTTTAGTAATAATGCTTTTATTATTGTTTCCATTTTATAGAATAGGAATAGAATTTCCTACAATATTATATAAAAATATATTAATAGATTTAAAGTATATAATTGCAGGAGTTATATTTATCTTTGCAAGTGTTACAGATTACTTTGATGGAAAGTTAGCAAGAAAAAATAATCAAGTAACTAACTTTGGAAAAATGGTTGATGCTATTGCAGATAAAGTATTAGTAAATTCAGTATTAATTATATTTGCATGTCAAGGATTCATTCCTGCTATAATACCTACAATAATTATTGTAAGGGATATTATTGTAGATGCTATTAGAATGACTACTGCTAAACAAGGCAGTGTTCAAGCAGCAATATATTCTGGAAAAATCAAAACTGCAGCTTTAATGGTTGGTATGGTTTTAACATTCTTTTATAACTTGCCATTTCAATTATGGGGATTTGAAGTTTCATCATTTTTCTTATATTTTGGTATGGTAATGTCAATTGTTTCATTATGTGAATATTATAAGTTAAATAAGAAATATATTTTTGCAGAGTTTGAATAATAAATATTTAAATTTAATAAGAAACTATCCTAGAAATTTGATTTTTTCTAAGAGAGTTTCTTATTTTTTACCAATTTTTTACAATACAAACAAATGTTTGAAAAAATGCTTGACAAGTATTTTTATTTGTAATAAAATTGAATTATGATGAATGGAGGAAATATAAAATGGCAAAAAAAGAAACAGGAGATAAGACCTTGGATCAAGTACTATTAGATATAGAAAAACAATTTGGAAAAGGTTCAATAATGAAATTAGGAGAAAATGCTCATATGGAAGTTGAAACTACTTCAAGTGGCTCTATTTCATTAGATTTGGCATTAGGCGTTAATGGATATCCAAAAGGAAGAATAATTGAAATTTTTGGACCAGAATCAAGTGGAAAAACAACAGTGGCATTACATGCAATAGCAGAAGTGCAAAAAAAGGGTGGTAGAGCTGCATTTATTGATGCCGAACATGCACTAGACCCTGTATATGCTAAAAACCTAGGTGTAAATATAAATGAATTATTATTATCACAACCTGATAATGGGGAGCAAGCATTAGAAATATGTGAAGCACTTGTTAGAAGTGAAGCAGTAAATATTATTGTTATTGACTCAGTAGCAGCACTTGTTCCACAAGCAGAAATTGAAGGAGAAATGGG
>CAZCLV010000084.1:1294-1990 GCA_964499645.1 uncultured Mycoplasma sp. | reverse complement strand
TGAAGAAGTTATCTATAAAGAAACAAAAGGGGCATTTTATCATATTAAATATTATTTAGAAGATAAATCATCTTATTTAGAAGTTGCTACAACTCGTCCTGAAACATTGTTTGGTGATACAGCAGTAGCAGTTAATCCTAATGATAATAGATACAAAGGTTTAATTGGAAAAAATGTAATACTTCCAATTGTTAATAAATTAATTCCAATAATTGGGGATGAACATGCAGATCCAGAGTTTGGAACAGGTATAGTTAAAATAACACCTGCTCATGATCCAAACGATTTTGAAGTTGGAAATCGCCATAATCTTGAAAGAATACTTTGCATGAATCCAGATGGAACAATGAATGAAAATGCATTGAAATATAAAGGATTAGATAGATTTGAATGTAGAGAAAAATTAGTAGAAGAATTAAAAGAAAAAGATTTATTAATTGATATAAAAGAAATAATGCATAATGTAGGTTATTCTGAAAGAACAGATGTTATGGTAGAACCATATTTATCAAAACAATGGTTTGTAAAAATGAGACCACTTGCAGATAGAGTATTAGCAAATCAAAAAGAAAAGGATAAAAAAGTTAATTTTGTACCAAAAAGATTTGAAAAAACATTAATTCACTGGATGGAAATAACATATGATTGGTGTATTTCAAGGCAACTTTGGTGGGGACATAGAATCCCAGCATGGTA
>CAZCLV010000084.1:0-1284 GCA_964499645.1 uncultured Mycoplasma sp. | reverse complement strand
CCAGGAGAAGGATGGACGCAAGATAGTGATGTCCTTGATACTTGGTTTTCATCAGCACTTTGGCCATTTTCAACATTAGGGTTTCCAGAAGAAACAGACGATTTAAAAAGATATTATCCTACTAATGTTTTAGTAACAGCATATGATATTATTTATTTTTGGGTATGTAGAATGTTATTCCAAGGGCTTCAATTTACTGATCAAAGACCATTTAAAGATGTATTAATACATGGACTTATAAGAGATAAACAAGGTAGAAAAATGAGCAAAAGTCTTGGAAATGGTATAGATCCAATGGATGTTATTGAAAAATATGGATGTGATTCATTAAGATTTTTTCTAACTACTAATTCAGCACCAGGTCAAGACTTAAGATATGATGAAGAAAAAGTGGCATCTAGTTGGAACTTTATTAATAAACTTTGGAATGCTTCAAGATTTACATTGATGAATTTAGAAGATTTTAATGAAAAAGATTATACATTAGATAATTTAGATATAACAGATAAATGGATTTTAACTAGATTAAATGAAACAATTAAAAATGTAATAAAATATATGGATAAATATGAATTTAATACAGTAGGAACAATTCTATATAACTTTATTTGGGATGATTTTTGTGATAATTATATAGAATTATCTAAAAATAGAAAGAGTAATACTACTAAAAGTGTTTTATTAAAAGTTTTAACAGATATATTAAAAATGATGCATCCATTCATACCATTTGTAACAGAAGAAATATATCAAATGTTACCAATAAAAGATGAAAGCATTATGATTAGTACTTATCCAGTATATGAAAAAGATTTAATATTTAATGAAGAAAAAGAAATTATTACCAAAGTAATAGAAGATATAAAAGCAATTAGAAATCTTAAAGTAAATAATGAAATTACAAAAGATGCTTATATTATTATAGATACAAAAAATGAAATATTTAATATTTATAAAGATGCATTAAAAATTAATGAAGAACTCATAATAAAAAACAAAATAGATAATTTAAAAGAATTCAATTATACATCAAAATATATTAATATCTCATATTATCAAGAAACAAAAGAAATTGATTTAGAGCAAATTAAATTAGAAATAACTAAATTAGAACAATCAATTGAAAGAAGAAAAAAACTTCTTAGTAATGAAAACTATATAAACAAAGCACCTGAAAATATAGTAAAACTTGATAAAGAAAAATTGTTAGAAGAACAAGAAAAATTAAAAATTATAAAACAACAATTAAATTAGTAAAAATGTAAAGTAACTATCAAAAAAAGA
>CAZCLV010000083.1:0-2212 GCA_964499645.1 uncultured Mycoplasma sp. | reverse complement strand
CAGTACCATTTATAGCTCGTTATAGAAAAGATGTTACAGGAGCGCTAGATGAAGAGCAAATAAGAAGTATTGCTTCAGTATATGAATATCAAGTAAATCTACTAAAAAGAAAAGAAGATGTTATTAGATTAATAGATGAAAAAGGTTTAATGACAGATGAACTTAAAACTAAAATAATGGAATGTACTAAATTAGTAGAAGTAGAAAAATGATATATACATAATATAAAGTGTACTATATATCAATGTATATTATGACATATTCAGTAATACCCATACATATCAAAACTAAGTATTCATAATATACATACAAGGCATGTAGAAACAGTTTCAATATTAAAGAAAAAATTTTAATATATTACCTATTATGATAATTATTATTTAAATATGCAATTAATTACTAGATAATTTTATAAAATAAAATACGGAGGAAAAAATATGAAGAAGAATTTATTAATCATTATTGGAATAATCACTATAGTTGTAATATCAATTATAGTAATATTAAATTTAAAAAACGAAAGTTCAAAACAACTAGAAATAACAGTAACAACTAATGGTGGAGTTCCATATGAATGGAAATATCAAATAAAAGATGAAAGCATAGTAAAATATGTAAAAGATTATGTAGTAAATCAAGATGAAGATATAGAGGGTGGAATAATAGAAAAAAACTTTGTTTTTGAGGGATTAAAACAAGGTGAAACAACTATTAAACTGCAATATGTAAGTGTTATCGATGAATCAGTAACAAAAGAAAAAATATATAATATTAGAGTAGATGCAAATAAAAACATTTCGGTGCAACCAATAAAATAGTAAAGTAGGTATATTATGAATGACAAATTAGTAGAAGCTTTAGCTGATTATGAACATGATAGATGGTCAAGATGGCAAAAACATGTATTTGATAAAAGTATTAAAAATGAGGATGGTACATATACTATACCTTCATATCTTGTAGAAAGATGGCAAAGAGAAATAAATACGGAATATAATGATTTATCAGAAAGTGAAAAAGAATCAGATAGAAAAGAAGCTAGACTGATGTTAGAATGTATAGATAAAATAAATAGTCATTAAAGGATGTGGTATAATGTTTTATGAATTGGAATCTGCTACTAGAAATAATATTGATTTATTAATCCAGTACAAACTGAAAAGCATAATTAATTATGCCGATAATTTATCAAATGAAGAAATAGATAAGATCAATAATTATGTAAAAATAAATGTACCAAAACAATTAAATGATTATAAAATTATAAAAGATAAAAATGAAATTATAGGATGTTTATTAATTCAAAAGCATTTAGATGGTATTTTATTAGATGAAATATATATAGAAGAAAATTATAGAAATAAAGGTATAGGTACTGATATTATAAAAACTATATTAGCAAGTAATGATATAGTATACTTGTGGGTTTATAAAAATAATATTAAAGCATTCAATTTTTATGAAAAATTAGGATTTTTAATCATAAATGAAACGGACACAAGACACTTTATGTGCAAAAGAAGTTAGAATACAATAAATATTATATGATAATGAATAAAAAACATTTAAAATATTTCAAATAAGAATCAAAAAAGTAAATCTAGGTGATTTACTTTTTTCATGTTATAATGATAGAAGAATAAGGTGATATAGATGGCATTATGGAATCCTTGGAGAGGATGTAAAAAATGTAGTAATGGGTGTAAATACTGTTATATACATAAAGGAGATTTTAAAAGAAATATAAATACAAATGACATAGTTAAAACAAAAGATTTTACTAAACCAATAGATAAACTTAAAAATGGTAATTATAAAATGAAATCAGGACTAGCATATGTATGCTTTTCTTCAGATTTTCTAATTGAAGAAGCAGATGAATGGCGAAAAGAATGTTTTCAAATGATGAAAGAAAGAACAGATATTAATTTCTTGTTTTTAACAAAAAGAATAGATAGATTTTTAAAAGTTATTCCTGATGATTGGAATGATGGATATGATAACGTTATAGTATGCTGTACAATAGAAGATCAAAAGAATGCGGATTATAAATTAGATATATTTAGCAAATTACCAATTAAACATAAATGCATTACTGCTCAGCCACTATTAGAAAAAATAGATATCGAAAAATATTTAGATGATATTGAACTTGTAGTAGTAGGTGGAGAATCAGATTATAATGCAAGACCTCTAAATTATGATTGGGTAC
>CAZCLV010000082.1:0-2274 GCA_964499645.1 uncultured Mycoplasma sp. | reverse complement strand
ATATAGAATATATTTGGTTTATTAGTTCCCATAGTTTATAATGTGTTAATAAACTTCTTTAATTCTTCTCCAATATATTTTAGTTCATTTGTTTGGGTTGGTTTTCCTGTTGCATCGTAACCTATTTCTTCGGCTATTGCCATAAATATTGGATAGTCTGGGAGCTTTGTTTGTTTTTCTTTTAGGTAAAAATCGTTTAGTTCTTCTTTAAAGGTGTTAAGTTTTTCAGTATATTCGGCTGATATTTCTGCTTTCCAAATTTTAAATTCTTCTGTGTTTTCAATTTCTTTTTTTGAAGTATAACTTGTTTTGTTATCAAAACCTTTATGCAGTTTTATAATTTCTTTCTTTTCTTTTTCCCAATTCTTAACTATTTCTTGATATTGCTTTTCTTTCACAATATCATAAGCAATTTTACTTTTTGTAGTACTTACTTTTTTGCTTTCCTCTTCTGTCCATTTTCTCAAAAACAAAACGGAACTTTTAACTCCTGCACCTGTTGCTGCAAAAGCTGTTTGAGGTAAAGAAACAACGGCTACAATTCTAAACATTTCCTCAATATTATCTCTAACATATTGCAATGAACTATTTGTTAAAATTCCGTCAGGAATAACAATTGCTAAATAACCACCTTCTTTGAGGAATTTATAATCTTGTTCAATAAATAATATTTCAGTGCTTTGATTTTCTCTTTCATCTGGGTTTTTCTCTATATCAACTAACAACCATTCTTTTTCTTTAAATCCTAATTTATAGTTTTTTAAATATGCACTTTCTTTTAGCTTTACAATACTACCAAATGGAGGGTTTGTAATAATAAAGTCAAAATGATTATACTTAAATCCTTTATTATTTGTTTTCTTTTGAATTTCTTCTTCACTAAGTAAACCATCACTTGTTATAACATTGGTATGACCGTCATCATGAATAATCATATTCATTTTGGCAGCTCTTGAAATTTGCTCATTTATCTCTATTCCATAAAGATTTTTTTCTGCAAAATCATGCCAATAACTAAAATATTTACCAGATTGTTTTATATCTGTTTTATAATTTGGGAATAAATCAGTTGCTTGCTCTCTAACCTTATTTAAAGCATAAAGCAAGAAACCACCACTACCACAAGAAGTATCTAAAACATAGTGTTCGTTTTTTATTGGTAATACATCAACAACAAATTCAACTATTGGTCGAGGTGTAAAGTATTGTCCAAAATTACCTCTAAAATATGATCCCATAAAGGTTTCAAATGCTCTCCCTTTGCTGTCAAGGTCTGTTTCTCCAAGATTAACATCTTGCAAATACCCTACAACAGTTCTAATTTTTTCAGGACTTAATTTTATATCATCTCTAAAAACTTCTGCATCTTTCTTTCTACCTTCATTATATAATTCTAATATTCTTTTTTGAAGCTTCTCATTTTCTAATTTTCTTCTCTCACCTTCATCATCAACTTCTTCTTTACTAATTGTAATAATCTGAAAATCATAAGGAGTACCTGCTTTTCTTGGTTTTCTTTCGTCAAAAATCTTACAGAATATCAATTTATCCAATTCATCAAAAGCCTCAGAAGGATTTAATTGACCACCTGCCCAAAGAGCATCATGAGCTTGTTTAAAACGTCTTGTTAACTCATTTTCTTCAATAATAGATAAGTCATTAAAACTTTGTATACCCTCTTTTTCTTTTAGTGAATCAGCTTCATAAACATATTTATAAGATGCTAATTTTTTTACTCCAAGTTGGGGAATATCAGTTTTTGACTCTCTTGTTCCAAGTTTCTTGTCTACTTCAAAAAATTCGTTTCTTATACCAGAAGTAACCCAAACATATTTTACATCATTAGGTAAAGCATAAGCATAACTATAAGCTTGTTCAATAGCTTGCATATATTCTGCTTCGCTAACTTCTTCTTTCTTGCACTCAACTAAAATATAAGGTTGTAAACATTCATCATCACTATAAACTATAATATCAGCTTCTTTTTTATTAGAACCCATTGTAACTGTTTCATACATTTTTATCCTATTTGCAGGATATTTGTAATGAGTTACTAAACGTATAAAAGCTTTTGCTTGAACTTGTTCCTCAGGGTTAGAAAAATTTCTTGTTTTGGTATGATTGCGATATTTTATTATTGTTCTTTCATCATCAAGAAATGAAATAAGTCCTTTTTCTAATCCTAATTCAATTATTTTGCTCATCTTTTTGCTTTTAAATTCAATCTTCAAAGCTACAAAAAAATATTAATACCCAATAAGAAATTTAGAAATA
>CAZCLV010000081.1:0-2464 GCA_964499645.1 uncultured Mycoplasma sp. | reverse complement strand
GGATTAAATTTAATATTTTTTTCTTTTATCTTGTTTGCTGTTCTAGGATGTGTAGAAAATATAATTTTTTTATTATAAGTTTCTGCTACTTTATTTATACTAGCAACTAATTTTTCAAAATTATTATCTAGAGCAATATTTTCTTCTCTATGAGCACTTACTACAAAATATTCTTTTTCTCTTAATTGAAGTTTATCTAAAACATTTGATTTATTAATTGAATCCATATTTTTATATAATACTTCTGCCATTGGAGAACCTGTTACATATAAGAAATCTCTTGTTATTCCTTCATTTATTAAATATCTTCTAGCATTTTCAGTATATGCAAGATTTACATCACTTACATGATCTACTACTCTTCTATTTATTTCTTCTGGAACATTAAAGTCAAAGCATCTATTACCTGCTTCCATATGAAAAATAGGTACTTTTAATCTTTTAGCAGAATATGCTGCTAAACAACTATTTGTATCTCCAAGTACTAATAATGCATCTGGTTTTACTTCATCTATTACTTCATAACTTTTTGCAATAATATTACCTACTGTTTCACCAAGATGTTTTCCAGGTGAAGCTAAATAATAGTCTGGTTCTTTTAAACCAAATTCTTCAAAAAAAACTTGATTTAGAGTATAATCATAATTTTGTCCTGTATGAACTAATACTAAATCAAAGTATTTATCTATAGCTTTTATTGTTTCAGATAATCTTATTATTTCAGGTCTTGTCCCTACTACTACCATAACTTTTAATTTTTTCATTTCTTACCTACCCTTTACTTCCTTATAATATGTATCTGGATTATCTTTATCAAATAATTCATTACACCAAATCATTAATATCATTTCATCATCACCAATATTTTCAATATTATGTGTATAACCTACTGGTATTGTAACTATTTTTATATCTGAATCATCTACTATAAAACTATAATTATCATCATTTATTACACTACTAAAACTAATCTTTGCTTTTCCTTTAATTACAATAAATCTTTCAAGTTTAGTATGATGGTAATGATTTCCCCTTACTATACCAGGCTTTGAAAATGATACAGAAAATTGTCCACATTCATTAGTACGAACTAATTCTGTAAAAGAACCTCTTTCATCAACATTTTTTTTGGCACTTACAAATGTTTTTTCCATTGGTAAATAACTAATATATGTAGAATATAATTTTTTTACAAATTCATTTCCTGTATTTGGAACATAAATTGAATTAGCACTATCTTTAAAACTATATATTAAATCCACTAGTTCTTGTAAACTTATACTATATTTTTTTGATATATAACATTTTCCATCTATTATATTAGAAGGTCTATTTCCATCTAATATAGATGAAAATTCTTTAATAATGTCATCTATATATATTAAATTAAGTATAGTATTTGGATCATTTATCTGAATATCTAAATCATTAGCAATATTATTACAAAAAGTTGCTACAACTGAATTATAGTTTGGGCGACACCATTTACCAAAAACGTTATTTAATCTAAAAATATAATATTTTTTTAAATTACTTTCAATATAATCTTCTGCTAATTTTTTACTCTTACCATAATCATTATCTTTTTCAGCTTGAATGCTTGAGGTAATTAAAATAGGTATATTTTTATCTTTAATTAAATCTACTATCTTTTTTGTTAAATCTGTATTACCATTATAAAATTCTTCTGGACTTTGTGGTCTATTTACTCCTGCTAAATGAAATATAAAATCAATTTTATTTATATTGTTTTCTATTTTAGAAAATTCATCTTCTATATCAAATGTAATTAATTCTATATCAGTTTTTTCTTGTAAATGAGAAATTAGGTTTTTTCCAATAAATCCTCTTGATCCTGTTACTAATACTTTCATAAATAATCTCCTATTTTAGAATAAATCTAATTTTTTTAATAATTCTTTCATTCCTTCAACATCTAATCTTTTTGTATTATGAGAATTATATTCTTCTACTGTATTTAATTTATCATTTCCATTTGAAGTATATTGTTCATAATTTAAATCTCTATTATCACATGGAACTCTAAAATATTCTCCTAAATCTTCAGCATTTAGCATTTCTTCTTTAGTAACTAATACTTCATAAAGTTTTTCACCATGACGTGTTCCAATGTTTTTAATTTTAGTATCACTATTTTTTAATTCTTTTACTGCTTGTGCTAATACATCAATAGTAGCTGCTGGTGCTTTTTGTACAAATAAATCTCCTTGATTACCATGTTCAAAAGCATAGATTACTAAATCAACAGCATCATCTAATGTCATCATAAATCTAGTCATATCAGGATTAGTAATTGTTAAATCATGTCCGTTTTCAATTTGATCTATAAATAATGGAATCACTGAACCACGGGATGCCATAACATTACCATATCTTGTACGACAAATTACTGTATCATTTGACCCTAAATTTATTCCTTTAGCAACTGCAACTTTTTCCATCA
>CAZCLV010000080.1:0-2541 GCA_964499645.1 uncultured Mycoplasma sp. | reverse complement strand
ATAGTTCGTAACCTGTACTAGATTCGCTCCATTAGTATAAATTGTCGCACCGATATGGTATTACTTATTAAATCAATCTTTATAGATTGATTTTTTTTGCATTAATAAAAAAATGTCCGAAAAAGCAAAGTTGCGAAATTATGTAAATTGTAGTATAATTATATTATAATCTTTTTGTTAATCCTCCTTTTAAGCTACATTGGAAATAACAAGAAGAAATAAAAAATTTTAGGAGGAAATTTTATGTACAAGGTGTCAATTCCAGAAATAAGTAGAGAGGAACTTTTATCTCGGTACAAAAGCATTAAACCTATTATAGACATTAAAGGGAAAAAGTATTTTCTTCGTGAATTCACGGAAAGTGAATTAACAGATATTTCATATATTTGGATTGATAATGAGGATATAGGAGAAATTGTTGATATGAATCTTTTTGTTCCTTATGTTGAAAAAGATTTTGAATGTATTCATCAATATTTCGGACATCCTCTATTATTCAAACCAAGTATTGCAGAAATACTTGCTCAGATACCTGAGAGTGAAATAAGATATTCAAATATTAGTGCTTTTGAAATTATCGAGGCACCAAAAACAAGAATGGATTTGCAAAAAAATCCAATTTTATTCGAAAATGGTTTTCACATTTCAAAAGTACGACTGTACACAAGTCCGAAAAATTTAAGAGTATATAACCAAAAATAACTGTTAAAGCCATTCTATAATCTCTAACAAGATTGTAGAATGGCTTTAATTTTTATACTAAAAAACAAGTTCTCTTTTATCAAACATTGATTTACCATACATTGTGTAAATTTCGTCAGCAGTACATGATACACAATCATTCCATGAATATCCTAATTCTTTTAAAATATCTTCTAATTCTTCTTTAGAATTACCTTCAATTTCAAAATAAGTTGGAATTCCAGGCCAAGTATCAATATCAATTTCATATTTTCCTAACTTAAAACTAATTCTTTCTTTTTCTTGATAACTTTTATATGAATATCCTAATGCTTGTAAAAAATTATTAGCTTCTTCTATTGTATTTACTTTAATTTCATTTTCTAACATTTGCTGAAGTCCACTATTATTAGAAGATAGTATATGTTTTACAGTTAAAGTAACAATATCTTTTGATTTCCTAACCCTAATCCATTTTTTTGAATTATTCTTAAACTTTTCAACAAAATCCATAAATTCTTTTTTATTTATAATATTTAATATAGTATCATTAGATAAACCAATTAAAGTTTCATTATTACAAATATTAATTAATTCATTTCTATCAGTTTCAGATAACAAATTATCAATTTCAAAAAATAATAATTTCATTTTTTCGATTGCAGTTTTATATTTAATTTCACTTTCTGGATTATTAATTAAATATACTATATCATTAAATCTACCATATATAGTAGGTAAATCATAAGTATATAATGTTTGTTTATCATCATAAATTAATTCAGCATTTAATTTTTTGAGTTTATTTATAAAATATTTTCTACAATATTAATAAAAAAATAAAATAGTTTATAAAAAAATACTTGAAAAATTAGTAAACAAATGATATTATTCAAATATAATATAAATATAAAATTTAAAAGGGAGTAGCTTATAAACTACTAATCAACAATCGCGATATATTCTGGTTAGTAACCTTAAAAATAAATGGGTAAGCAAGACTTTTAAGAAAGTTTGTATAAAAACATTACAAGTATTTCTTTAGAAGTCTTGTTTTTGGGTTATACTAAATATAAAGGAGAAAGAATATGGAAAAATCTTGGTATAATAAAGGTGAGAAAGATATTGAATTAGAATTAAATACTAATTTACAAAATGGATTATCAGAAAAACAGCTAAATCAAAATAGAGAAAAATATGGCTTAAATGAATTAAAAGCAAAAAAGAAAAAAAGTTTATTTATAAAATTTTTAGAACAATTTAAAGATTTTATGATTATTGTTTTAATTATAGCAGCTATTATTTCAGGTGTTGTTGGAATTGCAGAAGGAGAAGGAATAACAGACACAATTATAATTTTAATTGTTGTTATTGTTAATGCTATTATAGGAGTTGCTCAAGAAAATAAAGCAGAAAAATCATTAGAAGCACTTCAAAAATTAAGTAGTCATGCAGCTAAAGTAATAAGAAATGGAAAATTAGAAGTAGTACCATCAAAAGAATTGGTACCAGGAGATATAGTAATATTAGATACAGGAGATTATGTGCCAGCTGATTTAAGAATTATTGAAGCTGCTAATTTGAAATCTCAAGAATCTTCTTTAACAGGAGAATCAGTACCAGTCGATAAAAATATTTCTATCATAGAAGAAAGCGAAGTTGGAATAGGAGATAGAACAAATATGTTGTTTTCTTCTAGTTTAATTACTTATGGTCGAGGAAAAGGAATTGTAGTAGAAATAGGAATGAATACAGAAGTTGGTAAAATAGCAGGAATTATTAATGAAACAATAGATAATGAAACTCCACTTCAAACAAAATTAAATAAATTAGGAAGAACATTAGGAATTACAGCATTAG
>CAZCLV010000079.1:0-2667 GCA_964499645.1 uncultured Mycoplasma sp. | reverse complement strand
GTGGATGGATGGTACAGTTGTTACTTTGAACGATGATAATACTATTAGTAATTTTATTGAAAAGAAAGACTTTAATTATAATGAGATAGAAAAATATTATAAAACTGTTAATATTTATAAATTTAGTAAAGATTTTGCAAAATCTTTTTATGTTCCATTTTTGGAAGCATATGTAAAAGCATATGGAAAAAATGACTATTATGAATTGGTTTTAAAGGTTATTTCTAGTTTAAATAAAACATTTTTAAAAGCTTTTAAAATTACAAATGAATTATGGTATGAAATTGATGATTGTCAAGATTTAGATATTGCCTCTACTATTTTTTCTAAAGATAATAAAATTCAAATATTGACAAAAAGATATGGGGGGTATTGGCGCTTCGAACAAATGAAGGATTATTGTTATTTAGTTAATCCATATTTTCCAAAAAAGGATATGCTAGATAAAATGAGTTTCTCATTTAATAATTTATTAATTAATTATCCTTCAACATTAAAAATTCAAAATATATGTGCTTCTAGATTATTTGAAAACATCTCAGATAAATATTTAGTGGTTGGGAATGGAGCAGCAGAATTAATTAATAATCTTAAATATATTATACATGGAAAAATTGGGATTTTTGTTCCAACATTTAATGAATATATTAGATGCTTTCCAGAAAATAAAATTTTAAAAATAAACTCTAGTGAATTTGATTATAATTTGGATAAGAATATTATAATTAATTCTTTAGATAATGTTGATTGTTTTATTATTATAAATCCTGATAATCCAAGTGGTTCTGCACTAAAATATAATGATATAATTGAAATCCTGGAATACGCAAAAAAGAAGAATAAAAATATAATATTTGATGAATCTTTTATTGATTTTGCAGATGAAAATCATAAATACACTTTAATTAATGATGAAATACTTGAAATGTATCCTAATTTAATTGTAATTAAAAGTATTAGCAAATCATATGGTGTTCCAGGACTTAGACTTGGAATTCTTGCTTCTGCTAACCTGAAAAACCTAGAAAATATTAAAAATAATCTCCCTGTTTGGAATATTAACTCTTTTGCAGAGTATTTTTTACAAATAATTTCCTTATATAAAAAAGATTATAAAATTGCTTGTGAAAAAATTGTAGAAGAAAGAGAGAGATTCTATCGAGAATTAGAAAAAAATAAAAATATAAAAGTATATAAATCACAAGCTAATTATTTTATGATTGAATTACTTAATAAAAATTCCACAGAATTTGCTGAAGAATTATTAAAACATAATATATTAATTAAAACATTAAGAGACAAAGAGGGATTTAAAAAAGGTGAATTTATTAGAATAACAATAAAAAATACCGAAGAAAATAATGAAATTTTAAAATTAATGAATATGTATTTATAATAGGAGAAAAAATGAAAATAACTATAGTGGGCGGTGGAAATATTGGAACATTAATTGCTGGTCAATTTTCCAACAAAGGACATCAAGTTACAATTTATACAAGGGATATTACAAAATGGAGTAATAATATTGAGATTATTGATAAAGATCAAGAAACAACCATTAATGCACATGTTTATAAAATTACTGAAAATATAAAAGTAGCAGTAGAAAATGCTAAATTAATTATTATAACTTTACCATCATTTGCAATAAAAAAATTTATTGATGAAATAACTGATTACATTAAACCAGAAACATATATTGGTTTTTATCCTGGTTTAGGTGGTGTTGAGTTTGCTTCAAAAAAATTACTTGAAAAAGGTACTATTATATTTGGAACACAAAGGGTTTGCTCTATTTCAAGATTAAAAAAATATGGTCATACTGTCGTTACATCTGGAAAAAGAAAAGAAATGTTTATTTCTTCTATTCCAAATAATTCAGGTGAAGAAGTAAGAACTATGTTTGAAAATTTTTTTGAAATAAAAACTAATTTATTACCAAATTATTTAAGTGTCACACTTACTCCGTCTAATCCTATTTTACATACTGTTAGATTATATACAATATTTAAAGAATATAAAAAAGGCAAAATATATAATAATTTACCATTATTTTATGAAGAATGGGATTTGGAATCTTCAAAACTATTAATAAATTGTGATAATGAATTGCATAATATACTTGATAAAATGCCTAAATTAAATACTACGGGTATAAAAAAAATATTAGATTACTATGAATCAAATGATGCTATTTCTTTAATGAATAAGATAAATAGTATTGAAGCTTTTAAAGGTATAACTACACCAAGTGTTAAAATGAAAGGCGGATATATTCCTAATTTGGAATCACGTTATTTTACTGAGGATTTTCCTTATGGAATAGTAATAATTAAAGCATTCGCATTAATAACAAATTGTGATACTCCATATATTGATAATATAATTAGATGGTACCAAACTATAACTAATAAAAAATATATTGATAGATATGGTAATTTGGATAGTGATACTAAAGATTTATTAATTCCACAAAATTATGGAATTAATTCTATTGAACAAATTTACGAATTCTATAATTAGAATTTAAATTATGAAGGAAAATATAATAAATATTTCCTTTTTATTTACATTAATACTTATATTTTGATATAATTAAATAGGGTTATTTTAAATTAGGAAGTGAAAGTATGAAAATATTATTTATTACATCAGATTATCCTTCTA
>CAZCLV010000078.1:0-2864 GCA_964499645.1 uncultured Mycoplasma sp. | reverse complement strand
AATCATTAACTAAGAAATAGCTTTAATCGGTCTAAAAAGTGATAGTACTATACAGCCGTTAGCAACAAAAATAACACAGACTGAAATAAAATTGAAAATATAACCATGTTTAAACAAAAAATAAATAATAAATCAATATTAGTATTGATAATTATAGTCGCAATAATTTTACGTTTTTTTAACTACTTTCAAATTCCATTCACTCATGATGAATTCAGTGCATTGTTTCGATTAAAATTTGACAGCTTTTCAGAACTAATTGAAAAGGGTGTGAAAATTGATGGTCATCCAGCTGGAATACAGGTTTTTCTTTATTATTGGACAAAATTGTTTGGTACTGCAGAATGGATAGTAAAACTTCCTTTTACGGTTTTTGGAATTTTGTCGATTTACGTAATCTTTCTTATTGGGAAAAAATGGTTTAATGATACTGTTGGTCTCATATCTGCGGCATATTTAGCAAGTATTCAGTTTACAGTTATGTATAGCCAAATCGCCAGACCATACATAAGCGGGATGTTCTTCTCATTGCTGATGATTTATTATTGGAGTAATCTAATGATGAATCCCGATAAAAAATTTTATAGAAATAGTCTACTATTTATAATCTCAACATCCTTATGTACCTACAATCATCATTTTAGTTTGTTATTTGCTGCAATTGTTGGAATAAGTGGTATTTTTTTTATTCAAAGAAAATTATTGTTTAAATATCTGATTTGTGGACTAATAATATTTATTCTCTATATACCTCATTTAAAAATATTCATTTATCAATTAAATGTAGGTGGTGTTGAAGGTTGGTTAGGAAAGCCTCAAAATGATTTTCTTATTCAGTTTATTTACTACATTTTTAATTATTCAGTATTTGTAATTGCTATCACCCTTGGGATATTTTTGTTTGGATTATATCAACTAAAAAAAGGTGTCTTTAACCCGAAGTTGATTGTATTGTCTTTTTTATGGTTTATTATTCCATTTTTTATAGGATTTTTCTATTCAAGATATTTTAATGCCGTACTTCAATATTCTGTTCTGATTTTTAGTTTCCCATTGATATATTTTCTGCTATTTGGATTTATTAAAGAACAAAACACGAAAGTCAATTTAATATTGGTTTCAGTAATTCTTTTAACTAATATATTTAGCTTAGTTTATGGCAGAAAACATTATGATGTGTTTTACAAATCTGTTTATAAACAAATTCTGACAGACTACGAGAATATAAAAAGGAACAACAGTAATACTATTTATATTATTGATTCCCATAAAAGGATTTCGGACTATTACATTTCCGAGTTAGATATTGAAAAAGGCTTTGTTAATTATTCAAACTCCTTTCAGAATATAAAAGAATTCAAGAACTTTCTTGAAACAGAAATAGATAATAATGATAAATTATTTTTGGGTAGTTTGTCCTCAATTTCACCAAATATAGTCCCTCTGATTCAGGACTATTTTCCGTATATTCAGATTCAAAATAATTATTTTGGAGGAACAACTTATTTGTTTTCAAAATACAATGGGGAAACAACCAAAAATATTAGTTATCTAAATTTTACTTCTGTCAATTCAAAATACTGGAGTTTAATTGATACTACAAGAATAAAATCAATTAGTGATTCAACAAAAAAAAATATCGTTTACTCCATGAATAATGAAATTGAATGGGGACCAACGTTTTCATGTCCACTTAATGAAATCATTAATAATAAAAATAATTTTATTGATATATCCGCAAAAGTAAAAGCCAAAGAAGATATAGATGAAGTAATACTGGTTGCCTCATTAGAATCAAATGGAAAAAACTTATATTGGGGTGGAACTGAGTTTCGTGAATTCATTTTAACACAACATGAAAATTCAGACTGGATAACAGTGCATCATTCCATTAAACTATCTGATATATATTTGAAACATAATGATATTTTGTTAAAGATATTTATTTGGAATAAAAACAGAAAACATTTTATTATTGAAGACATAAAAATTTGCTTAAGGAATGGAAACCCTATTATTTATGGATTAAATGAGAAAATATAAATTTCAGTTGCTAACACTTTGTATATTTAACTGTGGGCGCAGTGGTAGTTTCAGCTTCCCCTGCCCGCCTCAATTTAGTGTGTATGCGGACTGGAAATACTCACGAAAACCACAGCTAAACATACAATTGCACGTTACCTGCAATGTTAGAAAGACCGACAACAACACATTTTGACGGACTCCAAGTTTAACTTTGCAAACAAAATAAACGGGGAAACTGAAAACCGAATAGAGTAAGCAGAATTTAAAATCAAAAATTATGGCTAATTTTTATTGTAAACATTGTGGACAAAAATTTTCAGACGTTAGAAGTCTCACTTCTAATAGTTGCTCAAAAAGTCCAAGTAAAAAACATGAGCTTTTTGAAGGAGAAGAACAACGCGAATACTACTGTGTTCATTGCGGACAAAAGTTTAGTGATTTACGAAGTCTAACATCAAATTCTTGCTCAAAAAGCCCTTCAAAATATCATCAACCATATGAAGGTTCGATTAAGAGTAAGTATACGTGTAAATACTGTGGACAACAATTTAGTGATATCAGAAGTTTAACATCGAATTCTTGCTCAAAAAGTCCCTCAAGATATCATTCACCAGCTAAATAATGCAGTAGATGAAGCCTAATATTTTTAGACTTGCAACGAAGGAGTTGTCGCAAGATGGTTTTTTCACTTGGCTTTTGCAGTGGGCAGACAATGACTGCAACCAACACGACCAACAATTGAACGAAACTGCAAAAGATTTTGTAAGGTTACTACTTAATCAAACACTATAGTACTATCACTTTTTAGACCGATTAAAGCTATTTCTTAGTTAATGATT
>CAZCLV010000077.1:0-2903 GCA_964499645.1 uncultured Mycoplasma sp. | reverse complement strand
AAATTTAATATCTTCTTTTTTAACATATGATGCAGTTACAACAATTGGACCAAAATAATCACCTGTACCAACTTCATCTGAACCAACACTAGTTGTATTATAATAAATAGAATAATCTTTTTCAGGAATTAGACTTTGTCCATCCATTGCTTTCCACATATTAGCATCTACATCTGCAGTGGTTCCTTGAAACATACATTTTTTTGATTCATACAAAGTAATTATTGTATCTTCTTCTTCTGCTTGAAAAATAGCATAAGGAGGAGTTTTTTCTCTTACTTTGTCTTTATAATAATCAATCATTTTATTTTTTGTATCTTCACTAATTTTTATTACAATATTCATAAATATCACCATAATAATTTTAACATAAAAGTAAAATCTTTACTATAATATATTTTAATTATAGAATAATTTATAAATATAAGTTATAATAATATTATAGGAGGTATCTATGATAGAATTAGTTAAATCAGTGAAAATAGTTGATGCAGTAATATTTGTTTTAATAGCAATGTTTGCAGTTATTGGAATGAAAAGAGGATTTTTAAAACAAACAGTAATGACAGTAGGTACAATATTAGTATTAATATTAGCTTATTATTTTAAAGATTTTTTAGCTAATTGGTTTAGTTATAATTTACCATTTTTTAAATTTACAGGAAGTATTGAAGGATTAACAACTTTAAATATTATTATGTATCAAATGATTGCTTTTGCAATATTTATTTCATTATTTGCGGCGGTATTAGTTGTATTAGAAAAAATTACTGGTGGTATTGAAAAGTTTTTAGATTTTACTATAATATTAGCTATACCATCAAAAATTTTAGGATTTATTGTGGGATTTATTGAAGGATATGTTATCATATTTATTGGTTTGTTCTTTTTAAGTCAACCAGTTATAAATCTTGAAATCTTAAATGAATCAAAATATATGCCAAAGATAGTAAATTCATCTCCAGTACTTTCAAGTATTGTAAAAAAGACAGGTAATTCAATATCTGAAATTTATGATTTAGGAAAAGATTATGCAAATGATAAAAATAAAGATAAATTTAATAGAAATGCTATTGATATTATGCTAAAAAATAAAATAATAACAGTAGAATATGTTGATAAGCTAATAACAAAAGAAAAAATTAATATACCTAATATTAATTCAGTATTAAATAATTATAAATAAGAAAGGAAAATATTATGATATTACATTTAAAGAATGAAAATCTAAAAGAAGAAATTGAAAAAGGAAAAGTAGTAGTTGACTTTTATGCTACTTGGTGTGGACCATGTAAGATGTTAAGTCCAATGCTAGAAGGAATTGCTAATGAAAGATCGGATATTAAAGTAATAAAAATTGATATTGATGAACACGAAGATATTGCTAGAGAATATGGAATAATGAGTGTTCCAACGCTAATATATTTTAATGATGGGAAACATATATCTACTACAAATGGATTTTTACCCAAAGAAGTTATTTTAGAACAATTTGAAAAATAATTGTTGAAGTTTTGAAAGAAC
This sequence comes from uncultured Mycoplasma sp., assembly GCA_964499645.1. Classification (GTDB taxonomy): domain Bacteria; phylum Bacillota_I; class Bacilli_A; order RF39; family UBA660; genus CAG-611. The sequence goes on along the minus strand of CAZCLV010000077.1, from coordinate 1,379 downwards.
TATGTTAGTATATATCACATAAAAAACAAGAAAAGGAAGTAAAACAATGGAAAATGGACAATTAAATGATGTCGAAGTACTTGCAAGAGAATGCAGAGAACTTGAAAATGAATTAAAGAAACATATCTCTGGTTCAAATCAAAAAATGAAAGATCTTCATAATGATGTTGATGAAGAAAAAACTGATCCAAATTATGGGTTAATTGCTAATGAAGAAGAATTTACGGGAAGTCTTTTAGGAACAATTTCAAGTATTGCAAAAGACTTAAAAACAAAGAAAGAAGAAATGTATGAAAAAATTTCTTCTGTGGAAGATGTTGCCAAGATTGGTGATATTGTAGAAATAGAAATATTAGATGGAGAAGAATTTACAATTTTATCAAAAAAGTTAGTTCCAACATTTAAAGAAATAAATGATTATGAAAGTTGTGTTTCAATTATTAGTCCAGTTGGTTCTGCAATATATGGTCAACCAGTAGGAACAAAAGTTGCATTAGATAATAATAGAATAGTATTATTAAGTGGAATTATAAGAAAAGATTCATTAACTGAAGAACAAAGAATTATAAGAATAAAAAATAATTAATAAAAGGAATTCATTTAGAATTTTTTTTATTTTAAAATAATATTAAATTTCTTAATTTTATTATTTAAATCTATTAATTTATTTTTTTCAATCTCAATTATATAAATAATTTTATCTTCAAATGATTTATTTAATATATTAAAATCTTTTGTAATACTATTTAATATTTTTAAATTATCATAATCAGTGATTAAAGTAATTATTTCTTTTTCAATAAAGGAAATAATATTTTTATTAGTAATAAGATCTTTTACAGAATTGGAATAAGCTCTTTTAAGTCCACCAGTACCAAGTTTTATACCACCATAATATCTAATAACTATTGCTAAAGTATTAGTAATATTTTTCTTTTTTAAAAGATTTAAAATTGGATATCCTGCAGTACCGCTAGGTTCTTTATCATCATCATACTTTTCTATGTTTTGTAAAATATAAGCATAACAAATATGAGTAGCATCATTATATTTTTGTTTTATTTCTTTTAAATAATTATTAATTTCATTAATATTATTAACATTATATATATAAGTAATAAACTTTGATTTTTTTACAATATTTTCTTTATCCTCTATATTTTCTTTTAATATATACATAATTTATTCACCAAAATAAGTATATCATTATTTATAAATAATAAAAATATAAAACTATAAAAGAAAGATAATTAAAAATAAATAGAAAAAAGAATAATAAAAATAAACCTATAAAAAATAATATTTTATAGGTTTTTAAATGCTTAAATCTTCTTTTTTATGATTTGCATAACTTTATAATAATGTATATTATCAACAAA
>CAZCLV010000076.1:0-2931 GCA_964499645.1 uncultured Mycoplasma sp. | reverse complement strand
AAGTACAAGTTAATTAACTAATGGTGCGCCCGGAAGGATTTGAACCCTCAACCTTTTGGTCCGTAGCCAAACACTCTATCCAATTGAGCTACGAGCGCATAAATCAACTAAAATTACTAGTTGATTATATAATATTTTTACTATTTTTTCAAGTGTTTACTTCATTATTTTAAAATAATTACCAGAATCCAAATATAAAATTCCCTTTTTTCCTTCTAACTTTTCTACTGCATCATTATATTTATTTAATAAATCTAACTTAGTTAAAGTAATATATACATAGTTTTCATCATTCATAAATAATAAAAATCTATCTTGATCTAATTCATTTGGATCATATTTTATTTCTGAAATTTTCTTTAATACCTTTAAATCTATTTTATTTAGTTTTTCTACTAAACTAGCATATTTTTCATCAGGAACATAATTTATTAAAGTTGGAACATCTAATAAATCTTTATTATAAGAGACTTCTTTCATATTTTCTAATATATAAGTATTAGTTTCATTCTTATAAAACAAAATATTATATTCTTTTACATTAATATATATTTGATGAAAAAATTTTTTCTTTACTTCAACTTCTTTTACAAACTCATTCTTTTTTATTCTTTTTCTTATTGAAGATGATAATGTTGTATAAAAATTAGGATAATTTTCTATTTTAGCAAGTTCAATTATTTGTTGATCAGTTAATATATTATTATTAAAAATATAAATATTCTTTATTTCTGGTCCTATTAAATATTTAATTATTGCAGCATAAACAATGGTAATTAAAATAATTACCATAAGAAAAAGAAATCTTTTTTTTAATTTTCTTTTTGTTCTTGCCATATAATTACTCCCAATTAAATAATTCTTGTTCTACTTTTAAGTTTATTTTATATTTATTGTTTACTTCTTCTTTTACAACATTCATTAATTCTTTTATATCATTAGAAGTAGCGTCTTCTCTATTTATAATAAAATTAGCATGTAAATCACTTATTTGTGCACCACCAACCATTTGTCCTTTTAAGTGACATTCTTCAATTAAATGGCCTGCAAATTCGTTTTCTGGATTTCTAAATACACTTCCACCAGAAGGATAGTTTAATGGTTGTGAAGTTAATCTTCTTTCTTTTCTATCATTTACAAGTTCCATAATTTTTTCTAAATCTTTTTCTACTAATTGTAAGACTACACTTAAACAAATATAATCTTTTTTCATAAATATTGAACTACGATAATCATATTCTAATTCATCTTTTTTTAATTTTCTTACTTCTAAATTTTCATCTAGTATTTTTACAGTTTTTATTATATCAGCCATAGAACTTTTATATGCACCTGCATTCATATATACTGCCCCACCTATTGTCCCTGGAATACCACAAGCCCATTCTAAGCCACTTAATCCTTTTCTTGATAAATCATTTGCTAATTTAAATAAACTATATCCTGCATCCACTTTTACTATTGTTCCATCTACTTCTAAGTTATTTAAATTATTTAATTTAATTATTACTCCATCATACTCTTTATCACTAGCAAGAATATTTGAACCATTACCAAATATTTTAAATTTAATATTATTTTCTTTTAAAGTTTTAATTAATAATATTAATTTTTCTACATTTTTAGGTAAAATTACATATCTTGCAATACCACCTGTTCTATATGTTGTTAATACTTTAAAAGATACATTTTCTTTTATTTCTCCAATGCCTTGTTTTTCTAATTTATCTATTACTTCATTCATTATTTTCACCTTGTTTTATTAGTTTCTTTATTTCTTTATAAATTCTTGTAGAACTATCAGTAATACCTAATCTTTTAGCATTTTCTGATATTTTTTTGTATTCTTCTTTATCATTTAATATTTTATCTATTGTATCTAAAACTATTTTATCATTTAAATCTTTTTCCTCAATTAAATAACATGCATCATTGTTTTTTAAATATATAGCATTTAAATATTGATGATTATTTGCAACATATGGACTCGGAATTAATATACTAGGTATTCCTAATGCAGAAATTTCAGATATTGTAGATGCTCCTGCACGTGAAATTATTAAATCAGTATTTTTTAATATTCCAGCCATGTTTTCTATATATGGTACAATTTTTACATTATTTGGACATTTTTTGTTTTTTATATCATCAAATGAATTTTTACCTGTTACTAATAGAATTTCATAGTTTTTTTTATCTACTTTTGGTATTAAGTTCATTATCATATCATTAATTGTAGATGCTCCAAGTGAGCCTGTTGTTATTAAAACTAATTTTTTTGCTGGAGTTAAACCAAAATCTTTTTTATTTCCTTTTGGAATACTAATAATCTCTTCACTTCTTGGATTACCTGTATAGATAACTTTTTCTTTTGGAAAATAATCTATACTTGATTTCATAGATACACATATTTTATTAGCATATTTACTTAAGAATTTATTTGCTTTACCAGGTACACTATTTTGTTCATGAATTAGAATTGGCACATTAAGTTTTGAAGCACTATAAATAACTGGTGCTGTCACATAACCACCTACTCCTATCACTATATCAGGCTGAAAATTTAAAATAATCTTTTTACATTTTTTTATTCCTGATAGTAAATTTAATCCAAACTTTAAACAGTGAATTGGATTTTTATCTAATCCTACCATATCTATTCCAATATATTCTATATTTAAATTTGGAATAATATCTTTTTCCATACGATTTTTAGTACCTATATATAAAAAGGTTGCAGAAGCATCCATTTTTTTTATTTTATCTATTATTGCAATTGCTGGATAAATATGCCCGCCTGTTCCACCAGCAGTAATTAATACTTTCAAAATATCACATCCCATTTAATTATATCATAAAATCTTAATTTATATGAAAAAAATGAATTAGTTTACAATCCTATAAATGGAAATATTAAGTGTCCGCACATTT
>CAZCLV010000075.1:0-2969 GCA_964499645.1 uncultured Mycoplasma sp. | reverse complement strand
ATATTGTTTATATTCTAAACATGTAGATAATAACCCAGGAGATAGAAGTTCTAATTGTCATGGTAATTTAATCCCGATAGGTATAGAAAAAACAAAAAAAGATTTATATAAAATAATATATAAATGTGATAAATGTGGAATAATTAAAAAAAATATTCAAGCTAATGATGATGATATAAATGAAATAATTAAGATTAGTGTAGTAGAATAAATTACAGAAAGGATTGACATGAAACAAATTACTTGTATAAATATAATGGGATTAAAATCATATATAAAAAAAATTGATTTAAAAAGTAGAAAGATAGTATTTGATAAAACCTTTTATTTAAAAGATCCTAAAGAACAAAAACAAATGAAAAAAGTTTTTAATAAAGTATTTTCTCATGAAGATATTTCTTGTATTGATAACTTAAATATATATTATCCACATCCAGGTCCAGATTCTAATGTGATATGTGGTAAAAAAAGTTTACTTTTAGCAAATAAGCCAGGTATGAAATTTTTAGATTCTAATGATAAAAATCTTATTATTAGAAACAAGGATAAATATTATAAAAAAATTTCAAAAAAGAGTGGTACAGAAATATTTTCAAGAGATTTAGATTTAGATGACATAAAACTTTTAAAAGAATTTAGAGAATTAATGTTAAAACCTAATATAACAGAAGAAGAAATTATTTATTTATCTGAATTAGTAAATAATATTTTTGTAAAAGGTATGTATGAAGGAGTAAAAATTAAAAGGTAGCAAGCAAAAATATAGTGCTATTTTTTTTATTTTGCTTTATAATAAATTTAGGTGATTCTTATGCAAACAATTAAAGAAATAATAAAAAAAGATGTGAAAAAGTCAATTAATTTAAAAACAGAATTTAATAAAGAAAAAAAAGATATAGATTTTAACAATTTTGTTAATAATATAGATCTAAATGATAATATTTTATGTAAATATACATCTTGTTTAAAAGATGCTTGTAAAGAAAAAAGTAATTGTATTAATTGTAATGGATTATTATGCTGTAAAAATGAAGTTAAAGGTTATGTTTATTCTCCAGTAGTAGAAAATAATAGTATTTTATTTTCATACAAGCCATGTAAATATCAACAAAAAGAAATAGAAAATAATTCTTATAAAACAAATATAAATCTATTTAATGTTCCAGAAACATTACAAAATGCTCAAATAAAAGATATTTATACAGATGATAAATCAAGAATTGAAGTTATTAAATATATTATGGATTATATTCAAACATATAATGATAATAAGAAAAAAGGATTATATCTTACAGGAAATTTTGGTAGTGGTAAGACATATTTAATAGCAGCATTATTTAATGAATTAGCAAAGAAAAATATTAACTCTGCTATTATATATTTTCCAGAATTTTTAAGAACATTAAAAGCATCATTTAATGAAACAGAAGATGGAACATATAGTGATAAATTTAATTATATAAAAAAAGCCCCATTATTATTAATAGATGATATTGGAGCAGAGAATTTAAGTACTTGGGCAAGAGATGAAATATTAGGAACATTACTTCAATATCGTATGGAAGCAAATTTAAGTACATTTTTCACATCAAATCTTTCTTTGGAAGAATTAGAAATACATTTAAGCATGACTGGCAATAAAGTAGAAAAAGTAAAAGCTAGAAGAATAATTGAAAGAATTAATTATCTAACTGAAGAAATGAAGTTAATAGGTATTGACAGAAGAAAATAAATATTTGACTAAATAAAGAAAAAGTGGTATTTTATATATGTAAATGCAAAGAAAAGGACAATATTAATATATAATATTTATAGAGAATTAGTGGTTGGTGAAAACTAATATAAAGTATATTAATTACTACCTTGAAGCAGAACTAGAAATAGAATTCCGGAGTAAAACTTCGTTAACAAAAAAAGATAAATAAAGGATGGTACCGTCTTATGACGCCTTATACCATTCTTTTTATTTTAAGGAGTAGTATTATGAGTAGTAAAATAAAAAATTTTAAATGTTATAAAAATTTGCAAATAACAGTGGCCGATTTTATCTATCAAATGTATGGCATAACTGGTGATAAAATAAGAAATTTAACTCACAAAGAACTAATGAACTTATTTCCTAAATTAAGAAGAGTATCATTTGAAGTCGCCAATGATAATAATTTATTATATATTGGTAATATAATACTTGTTCGAGATAGAACAGGAATAGTACTTCCTTATGTTAGAAACTTTTCAGAAGAAACATTTACAGAATTAAAAATTGAATCAAATCAAAAACAAGAAAAATTAGAAGAACAAAATTGTTCTGAACTAACAAATTATGAATTGATACAATACAAAAGAAAAACATCAAATCCTAAAAAAAGTAGATTAATATTACAAGAAATGAAAATGAGAAATTTACAAAATTCAGGAATAAGAAAAAGAAAAATAGAAGATATTAGAAAGAAGGATTATTATGAAGAATATTAAAGAAGATGAAAAACTAAATATGTTAAATCATAGTTGTGCACATTTACTAGCACAAGCAGTAAAACATATTTATCCAAAAGCTAAATTTTGGGTAGGACCAGTAATTGAAGAAGGATTTTATTATGATATTGATTTAGGCAATGATGTAATAAAAGAAGAAGACTTAATTACAATAGAAAAAGAAATGAAAAAAATATCTAAAGATGGTAAAAGAATCTATAGAGAAGAAATTTCAAAAACAGAAGCATTAAATAAATTTAAAAATGATCCATATAAAATAGATTTAATATCTAGAATGGATGAAAATGATACTATTATTTCTTGCTATACCCAAGGGGATTTTACTGATTTATGTAGAGGTCCACACGTAGAAAGTGTAAAAGAAATAAAATATTTTAAATTATTAAAAGTATCTGGAGCTTATTGGAAAGGTGATTCTAAAAATAAAATGCTTCAAAGAATTTATGGTGTATGTTTTCAAACAGAAGAAGATT
>CAZCLV010000074.1:0-3056 GCA_964499645.1 uncultured Mycoplasma sp. | reverse complement strand
TACTCTTGGAACGGGTGGAGGCGGTGGCTACTATGGTGGTGGTAATGGAATGTTTATTGGTGGAGGCGGTGGCTCTGGGTACATTGGTAATTCACTATTGTTATCTTCATCAACTTTAACAAAGCATATGTATACTTATTGCAATGAGAATTGTACAAATTATCAATCAACAAATGCTGATACTTATACTAATACAGGAACAAATGTAAGTGCAACAGCAACAAGTGATTATGCAAAAAGTGGTAATGGTTATGCTAAAATCACATATATTGGACAAACAGCTAACTAAAACAAAGTAGATATTATTACAATAACTACTTTTTTCTTTTATAAATAACATTTAGGTTATTTTTTTTATTGGAAAGTAAAATTTTATATGTTAGAATAAATTTAATGGAGGGTTTAGGGAATGATTGAAATTAAAAAAAATATTGAATTAGATAAAACATCAGGTGTCCAATTACCAGAATATTATAAAAATAGTTTTTTTCGTGAAGGAGTAGCAGTAGTTAAAAAGCAAGGAAAATATGGTTTAATTAATAAATCTAAAAAATTAATTGTACCACTTAAATATGATTGGATTGAAGATTGCAAAGATGGAAGATTGATTGTTAGACTTGATGGAAAATATGGCGCAATTGACAAAACTGGGAAAGAAATAATTCCACCAAAATATGAAGATATGTATGAATTTTCCAATGGCTTGGCAAATTTTCGTTTAAATGATAAATTTGGTCTTGTAAATAAAAATGGAAAAGAAATTGTATCTGCAATATATGATAGAATTTATCTTTCTGGTGAATTTGTATTAGAGACAAGGTTAAATGATAAGTATGGTGCTATAGATAGAAATGGAAATAAAGTATTAGAACCAATATATAATTTTATTGATATAGATGAAAAAAATATGGTAATTATTGCAAAATTATATAATGAATATGGAGTTTTTAATTTTCTTGGCGAAGAAATTCTTCCAATAAAATATGAACAAATTAATAGTATTTATCACAATGATGAAGAATTATTAAAGGTAATGTTAAACGAAAAATATGGAATTTTTGATTTTACAGGTAAAGAAATAATACCGTGTATGTATGATTATATGGATATTTATTCTGATAGCGATTTATTAATAGTTGGAATAAATTATAAATATGGTTTAATAAATATTACTGGCGAAGAAATTTTTCCAATAAAATACGATGATTTAGAAAATAAAGGATATAACCTATTTAAAACAAAATTGAATAGTAAATATGGTCTTGTTGATGGACAAGGAAATACTATTTTAAATCAATTATATGATAACGTTAACGTTATAGATGCAAACTTAACTTTCTTCTGGTTAAATAAAAAAATTGGAGTTGTTGATTTTAAAACTGGTGAAATTATTGTAGACTCAATATATGATGATATTAGATGTATAGATAATGTTCTGTTACTTAAATTAAATAGCAAATATGGGGCAGTTGATAGAAATGGCCATACTCTTTTAAATCCAATATATGATAATATTGATTTATATGGAAATGTAATAACTGCTTTATTAAATAAAAAATATACAGTTTTTAATCAAAGTGGAGTACAACTCCAAAATTATCAATATGATGATTTAATATTTTCACTTGGAAATAATTTTTTTGTAACACAATTAGATGGTAAATATGGAATTTTGGATATTAATGGAAACGAATTATTGCCACCAATGTTGGAATCTATTAATTATGATTCTCATTCTGGTAAATTCATTATTGATGATTATTCATATAAAATGGATGATTTGAAATTAAAATATCAAGTAATTATAAATTGCGATGGAAAAGAAGTTATTAAAGAATTTGCATCTCAACAAGAAATGGACTTATATTATGAAAAGACTATGGAAGATACAAAAGGATTAAGGGAAGAATTACTTGATTTACCAAAACCAATAGTAAGACAAAGAAATAAATAATTTATAAACTTATACAATTTGATGTATAAGTTTTTTTTATTACTTGGGTTATTCTTTTTCTTGACATATAAGGTAAAGAACTTTAAAATAAAGATAGTGTTAATAAATAAATATTGATGCTAGAAAATTTAATGGAGGTATGAAATGAACGGAATTTTACTTTCCATTTTATTGGTCGTAGCTGGTTTAGGTACTGGTGTTGGTAGCACTTTTTTAATTAATAAAATAAAAAATAATAATACTGATGCTAGAGCTAAAGATATAATAGATCATGCTAAAAAAGAAGCTGAAAAAGTAAAAAGAGATTTATTATTTGAAGCAAAAGAAGAATCTCATAAACTAAAATTAGAAATTGATAATGAAATTAAGGAAAAGAAACTAGAAGTAAAAGATATGGAAAATCGTCTTATTCAAAGAGAACAAAATATGGATAAAAGAGATGAAACATTTCAAAAAAGAGAATTACTTTTAGATGAAAGAGACCAAAAATTATCAGAACAATTAAAGAAGATTCAAAACGATCAAGCTGAAATGGAAAAATTAAAGCAAGAACAAATTGATTTACTATCTAAAATAAGTGGACTTGATAAAGAAAAAGCAAAAGAATTAATAATGAAAAAGGTTGAAGAAAATATGTCAAATGAAATTATGACATATATTAAAGATCGTGAAGAAGAAGCAAAACTTAGTGCTGATAAAATTGCAAAAGATTTATTAGTATTATCTATGCAAAAGTATTCTTCAGATGTTGCAAATGAACAAACAGTTTCTACTATTGAACTTCCTAATAATGAAATGAAAGGAAGAATAATTGGTAGAGAAGGAAGAAATATTAGAACTATTGAAGCAATTACAGGAGTTGATTTAATAATTGATGATACTCCAGAAGCAATAGTTATATCATCATTTGATCCATTAAGAAGAGAAATAGCTAAAATAACAATAGAAACTCTTATTAAAGATGGAAGAATTCATCCTACTAGAATTGAAGAACTATATGATAAAACTGTAAAAGAAATGAAAGATAAAATTATAGAATTAGGTAATAATGCTTTATTTGAATTAGGAATAAATAGGTTATCAACAGAACTTACAGAAACAA
>CAZCLV010000073.1:0-3251 GCA_964499645.1 uncultured Mycoplasma sp. | reverse complement strand
TTATTAAATATTTTACTTATTAAATGCATTTTATTTTGATTCATATTGCACCTCCCATTATATTTATTCCAAACATAAGTTTGTATGTCAATATTAAACATTAATTTCCTTCTTATTTATTTATTTAAATATTCTTTTATTACTGAAATTGTATCCAATGTAACACCTTTTCTTGTTGCATTATCTAAAGATTTTTCTAATATATCTAAAATAATATTCTTATCAATAAATTCTAGTTTAAAATCTCCTTCTTTTTCATCATCAGTAAGATTAGTATTATCTAAGTTTGGCTTTAAATCATAGATTAAATTATAATAATTAGCCATTGTAAATGTATTTGTTCCTTCTTCCGGATAATCTTTATTTAAATATTTTATAGTCATAAAAGGATTCAAATCATCTAGTTTTAAATTAACTCCAGCTTCTTCTAAAATTTCTCTATTTAAACATTCCATATCTGATTCATCATTATCTACATGACCACCTAATAAATAATAATTTCCAGCACTATGGCATATAATAAATTTATTATCATTAGTTTCTATCAAAATTTTAGCGCGTCTTACCACTTTATTTATTTCATCAATATCTAAATTATCATAATTATTGATAATCTCTTTTCTATCTTTATTTATTAATCTAGTTTCAATACCTAAAACGCCATATTTTTCTTGTTCTTCTTTAGAATAATATTGTTCCATATCTGATGGGTTTGCTATTTCATTTTCTTTATAACCTAGGGATATTTTATCAAAATATTTATATAATTCTTTAAAAGAAGGATACTTATGAAGTTTTAATACTTTTGTTTTAATAATTTCTTTAGTAATTCTATTTTCAAAAATAATTATATCATTTTCTTTTATTAAACTTCTTTTCTCATCATTTAATCTAAGTTCTATTGTTTTACTACCACTTTTTATTAATTCAAATGGCTTATTATTAAGTCTCATATTATATATCATATTATAATTTTCCTTCATAGTTCCACAAACCTAATTTGCCTTTAACAAGAATCAGTTTATCATATTTTTTTATATTTTCTAATTTCCAAGCATATGTTTCTGTATGATTACTTCTTCCATATACAGCTGGATTAATACTAATTAATTCTTTATTAAATTCTTCATCTACAAGTATGCAATCAGTTATATATGCTTCTCCTATAATTGCACCCTTAACACATTCTAAATCATAGTCTTTAAATCTCACTAACATATCTTTTTCTACACTCATACCAGCATGAATCAATATCTTACCTCTATAATTAGTTTTCCAACTTCTAAATTCATAACACTTATGACCATTTATAATTAAATCTGCCCAAGGTTGTTTAATTGTTAATACTTTCATAATAAATCTCCTATTAATTTTAATACTTCCATATTCTCATTATATCATAGACTAGTTATTTAATCTGAATGTTATTTAAAAATTAAAAAAATCAGTATTTAACTGATTTTCATTTAATATAAGTATTAGTAATTACAACATGATCCGCATTGTACATTAGTGCAAATATTTTCTTCACAGCATGTATAATTTGGTCTATATGTATGTCTAAAAACATGATTATTTACTATTTTTGTATTAATTGGGCAAACATGTGGTACTTCATGTAATATTGTCCTTTGAACAACTCTTTGTTGCATTGGCTCAATTATTGGAGAAGAAGCCATTCCTCCCATATTTCCTCCATTGTTATTATTTGCGCCTTGTTGCATTAAATCTATATCAATATTACCAGTATTATTATCAATATCAATCATAGCATCTTGCATTCCAAAACTTTGCATTGGCATTTGTCTTGGAAATCTTTTATTAAACATATAAATCCCCCTATCTACTTTTATAATATGAGGTTTTCTAATTGTTGTATATGTAAAATGACTAACTAAAACTATCTTTTTTTTAGGCATTTATAATTTCTATTTTTATATAATTTCATAAATTATTATAGTAATTAGGAGGAATTATGATAAACTGGTTTTTAAATCTAAATAATATATATCAAGCATTTATTGCAACATTATTTACATGGGGAATTACTGCATTAGGAGCATCGCTTGTTTTTTGCTTTAAAAAGGTTAATAAAAACTTTATGGATGCAATGTTAGGGTTTGCTGCTGGAGTAATGATTGCGGCTTCATTTTTTTCTTTATTATCACCTAGTATTGAAATGGCAAATAGTTTAAATTTAATAAGTTGGTTAGTTGTATTTATGGGATTTATGTCTGGTGGTATATTGCTTTTTATTGGTGACAAATTTTGTAATAAAATATATAACAAAAGAAAAGATAAAAGCGGTTATAAAAGAATAGTAATGCTTATTTTTTCAATAACCCTACATAATATTCCAGAAGGTATGGCTGTTGGAATAGCTTTTGGATCAATATTATATGGATTAGAAGGAGCTACTGTAATGTCTGCTTGCGTTTTAGCACTTGGTATAGGAATCCAAAATTTTCCAGAAGGAACTGCTGTTTCTTTACCTTTAATTAGAGAAGGATTTTCAAGAAAAAAAGCATTTTTTATTGGACAACTTAGTGGTATTGTAGAACCTATCTCAGGAGTTATTGGAGCATTGCTTGTTATGAAAGTAAGATTCTTGTTACCATTCTTACTTGCCTTTGCAGCTGGAGCTATGATATATGTTGTAGTACAAGAATTAATTCCTGAAAGTCAAACTAACAAGAAAAAAGACCTTATGGCCTTATTTACTTTAATTGGTTTTTCTATAATGATGATACTTGATGTAGCACTTGGTTAAAATGGTAATTTCATATTACCATTTGCAAATTGCTTCATCATTTTTTTTGATTCTTCAAATCTTTTTAATAAACTATTTACTTCTTGAACACTTCTTCCAGATCCTTTTGCTATTCTTTCCTTACGACTTGCTTTTAATATATCTGGGTTTTTTCTTTCTTCTTTGGTCATAGAAAGTATTATTGCTTCAATATGAGCTAAATCTTTAGGATTTATATTTACTTTATTTAATCCTATCTTATTTGCTCCAGGTAACATTTTTAATATATTTTCTAAAGGTCCAAGTTTTTTAATTTGTTTCATTTGATCTAAAAAATCTTCTAAATCAAATTTACCACTTTGTATCTTTTTTAATGACTTTTCTGCTTCTTTTTCATCAATAATTTCATTAGCTTTATCAACAATAGATAATATATCTCCCATACCTAATATTCTTGAAGCCATGCGATCTGGATAAAAATAGTCTATTCCATCTAACTTTT
>CAZCLV010000072.1:0-3344 GCA_964499645.1 uncultured Mycoplasma sp. | reverse complement strand
ATCTACATCAACAGTATGCTCTGGATGGAGTTCAGGAACATTAGCGGATACTTGTGAAAATTCATCAAATCCAAATGCAAAAGATGCAGTTAAATGTACAGCAAAAACTCTATATCAATCAAGATAATATATAAAGCAAAGTTTTATTTCTTTGCTTTTTTTGTTATATTTTAATTATTTTATTCATATATTTTAATGGAGGAAATTATGGATAAAACATTAAATGAAAGTATTAGTCAAAATCATGGTATAAGTATTAATGAAAGAAAAAGTATTTATTTAACTGGAGTATTAAAAATAGATAATTTTGATGAAGAGGAATTTTTACTCCAAACAACTATGGGTTATTTAGTTATTAAAGGCCAAGGATTAGAAATAATTAAGTTAGATACAAAGGATGGGATTGTTTCTATTAAAGGATTAATAATAAGTATAAGTTATATTGAAGATTTAAAGAAAAAAGAAAAAGAAAATAGTATTATTTCAAAGCTATTTAAATGACACTAAAAGAACAAATAATATCTTTTTTATTTTCTTTTTCTTTTGGTATATTCTATTCTTTAATATTTAACTTATTTTATAAATATCTTTTTTATATGAAAAAATATATTAGATTATTTTCTAATATATTTTTATCAATAACAATGTACTTTATATTTATAATATCTATTACTTTAATAAACAATGGAATATTTCATATATACTTTTTATTATTGTTTGTAATTGCATTTATTTTAGGAAATAAAATATTTAAAAAATATAGGTGTAAACTTTAATGTTCTTTTGTCGTATTTATTGAAATATAATCTTGTCTTTGATAAAATTATTATAAGGATAGGTGGTGAACTTTATGGCAAAAAGCAAAGCCAAAATATTTTTATATTGTCTTATTTGTGTTGCCATAAATGGTTTAATAATCTATTCTTTAGGTAATACTATAAAACAAATATATTCTAAAAAAGTGGAAAAGGATTTATTATCGGTTGATTTAGTAAACTTAAAAGAAAATGAAGAAGCGCTAAAAGTAGAAGTAAATAAGTTAAAAGATCCTACTTATGTTGCAAAATATGCAAGAGAAAAATTTTTATATTCTGGAAAAAATGAGTATATTATAAAAATAAAATAATAACATTGTTATTATTTTTTTAGCAATTATCATTGAAATATTATTAAAAATATTTTATTATATTCATTTAGAAGAGGGAAAAAAGAATGGAAGAAGTATTAAACTATCTAAAAAAACTATTAAAAAAAGATGATGTTATTGTATTTGGCTGTTCAGGAGGACCTGATTCAATGGCTCTTTTAGATTTGCTTTTAAAAGTAAGAATAGAAAAAGAAATTAAAATAGTGGTAGCACATATTAATCATAATGTTAGAAAAGAAAGTGCTAAAGAAATGGTAAATTTAGAAAATTATTGTAATAAACATGATGTTATATTTGAAAAAATGACAATAACAAAATATAGTGACGATAACTTTCATAATGAAGCTAGAACAATAAGATATAACTTTTTTGAAAATTTAATAACAAAATATAATGGACAATATCTCATGACCGCTCATCATGGTGATGATTTAATGGAAACAATATTAATGAGATTAGTTAGAGGGTCAACTTTAAATGGATATGCTGGATTTAATAAAGAAATAGATAAAGATGGATATAAGATAGTCAGACCTTTAATAACAGTAACAAAAAAAGAATTGGAAGAATATGATAAAAAAAATAAAATATCTTTTGCCGTAGACAAATCAAATTTTAAAGATAAATATACAAGAAATAGATATAGAAAATATGTTTTACCTTTCTTAAAAAATGAAGATCCAAATGTTCATCAAAAGTTCTTAAAATATAGTAATACTTTGTTTATGTATGATGATTATATTAATAAACAAATGAAATCTATATTTAAGAAAGTCTATAATAACAATATTTTAGATATAGAAAAATTTAAAAAACTGGATTTAATAATTCAGAATAAAGTTATATATTATTTGTTTGAAAAATATTATGAAGATGATTTAATTTTAATATCAGATGTACATACTAATTTAGTAAGAAATTTAATTTATTCTACTAAATCAAGTGGTTACATTTATTTACCAAATAATATAAAAGTAATAAAAAGTTATAATGATTTAAAACTAGTAGAAGAAACAAAAGAAATAGATAGTTATGAAATAGAACTAGGAAATTATGCACATTTACCAAATGGAAAAAACATTGAATCTATTGAATCAAGTGAAATAAATGATAATAATTATTGTAGATTAAATAGTAAAGATATTGTTTTACCATTACATGTAAGAACAAGAAAATCTGGAGATAAGATGTTTATTAAAGGAATGGAAAAAGATAAAAAGTTGAAAGAAATATTTATTAATTCAAAAATTCCAATAGAAGAAAGAGATCTTTGGCCTGTTGTAGTGGATTCAAAAGATAATATAGTATGGATTCCAGGATTAAAAAAATCAAAATATGATGTAAAAAAACAAGAAACATGTGATATACTATTAAAGTATTATTAACAAGGAGGTTTATATGAAAAACAATGAAAAGAAAAGAGGATATTTATCTTATATATTACTTATTTTATTTTTAGTAGGAATATATATAGCATTTAATACCTTAAATAATAAGACAAATGAATTGACACTAGATCAATTTATGAATAACTTAAATGATGGAAAAATTACAGAACTAAAAATAATTCCAAGAACCAATTCTTCTGTATATGAAATAAAAGGGAAACTAAGTGGATATAAAGAAAAAGAAACTTTTATTATTAAAGCACCATTATCTGAAACAGTAATTAAAACAATTTTAGATAAAGGTCAAGAAAAAGATTTTAAAATAGATGTAGAAAAAGATCCTGAAACAAACTCTATAATAGTGTTTTTGGTAAACTTTTTGCCACTTCTTTTAATAGCAGGTTTTGCGTTCTTCTTTTTATCAAGACAAATGGGTGGAGCAAATAAATCATTTGATTTTGGTAAAAGTAAAGCCAAACTACATAGTGATAAAGATAAAACTAATTTTTCTAATGTGGCTGGTTTAGTAGAAGAAAAAGAAGAAGTTAAAGAATTAATTGACTTTTTAAAAAGTCCAAAGAAATTTCAAAAATTAGGAGCAAGAATACCAAAAGGAGTTTTATTAGTAGGTCCTCCAGGAACAGGTAAAACATTACTTGCAAAAGCAGTAGCAGGAGAAGCAAATGTACCATTTTATTTTATAAGTGGTTCAGATTTTGTTGAACTATTTGTTGGTGTAGGAGCAAGTAGAGTTAGAGATATGTTTAAACAAGCAAAACAAACTGCTCCATGTTTAATATTTATTGATG
>CAZCLV010000071.1:349-3580 GCA_964499645.1 uncultured Mycoplasma sp. | reverse complement strand
TAGATGCTCTAGCACCACTTCTTACACTAACTAAAAGTGGATCACTATTATCTCCAAATTTCTTTCCTTGAATTCCTTCTAATACAGTTAGAGCTTCAAATATTTCTTTTTGAATATTATCATTTATAATCTTTCCATCATTATAATATTCAGTACAAGCTTCAGTAGTAACTGTAAAACCTTGAGGTATTGGCAATCCTAAATTAGTCATTTCTGCTAAATTAGCACCTTTACCACCTAAAAGGTTTTTCATATCTTTGTTTCCTTCTTTAAAGGCATAAACATATTTCATATTATCTTTTCTCCTTCTTTTTCATTTATAAATAGTTCTTTTTTATTTTAACAAAAATAATATATAAATGCTATACAAAAATAACTTTTTTTACTTTTTTATAAAATTGTCTTTTTCCTTTAAATAACATAAACCACAAACTGGCTCATAAGTAGCATCTATTCCGTCAATAGAAACTTGATTTCCTTCAAAAATAGCAATATTATTTTTTCTTCTTAGATTAAACATTGCTTTATTTCCACATTTACACAAAGTTGTTACTTCCTCTAATTTATCTGCTAATTCAAACAATCTTCTTGAACCAATAAAACTTTTTGTTTGAAAGTCACTTTTTAATCCATAGCAAAAAACATTAATATCATTAAATTTTGATATTTTCCATAAATCATCTACCTGTTTCTCAGATAAAAACTGGGCTTCATCCACAAGAATAGCAGAAATATCTTTTAATGAAACTTCTTTAGAAAGCAATTCATTTTCTCCTAATAAATAATCTACTTTTTTAGAAAGACCAACTCTAGAAATAATTTTATCATTTTCTTTTTTATCAATAATAGGTTTCACAATTAATGCTTTATAACCATTTTCTTCATAGTTATGAGCAGTCCTTAAAATTTCAAATGTTTTACCTGAATTCATTGTTCCATATTTAAAATATAATTTTTTCATAATTATTACCTTCTTTATTTAAGTTTATCAAAAAATATATATAATTACTAGATTATAAAAATAAAATGTAGTAAAATTATTATTGAGGTGTTATATGAAAAAATTATTTATTAATTATTATGAAAATATTAAAGGAAAGTTTAGTCTTGAAAAACAAATTCTATTATTTGAGGGAATCGGAATAAGTATTATTGGTATTATATGTTTATTGTTTAATCAGATTCCAAGCACTTTAACAGTATTATATTTATTACCCAGCTCATTAATATTAATTTCAGTAGAAGATTTATATTATGCAAGTAAATATAAAGAATTAAATGATAATAATTGGTTGTTAATTCTACTTGAAGGTTTAATTTTTTTGGTAATTAGTCTTTATCTTGTAATTAATCCAATAAATAATCTTTACTTATTTATTATGGTATTAGCAAGTATTATAATAATTAAAAATATGTTTAAATTATTTATTACAGAAAAAAAATCATTAATACAATATATAGATATATTTTTATTAATGATATTAGGTATACTATTTATTATATTTAGTAAGTATATTATTGATAGCATATATTTATATTTCTTAATATTATTCTTAGTATTTGGTGTTAAAAAGATTGTTTTCTTAATTATTTTAAATGGTATTAGTAAAAAGAGTAATTAAAAGCTCTTTTTTTATACCAAAGCCAAGATAAATGCATACATTATTGTAGGAGGATATTATGAATAATAATTATAATGGATATTATCCATATCAAAACTATTATCCAAATATGAATCGAAGTATTCCTTATAGTAATGTAGGTTCATATGCTGCACCAAGAAGTGGTGGTTTATTAAGTAGATTATTTACGCCTAGTGCTGCTGCTTCAATTGCCCCTGGTATTGGAGGAACTGCTACTAAGGCATTTTCATTTTCGGGATTATTAAATGGTGCTTCAAAAACATTAGGGGTTATCAATCAAGCAATACCAGTATTTTATCAAGTAAAGCCAATTTGGAATAACGCTAAAACAATGTTTAGAGTTGCTAAAGCAATGAATACAAATGAAACTACTTCAAGTACAAATAATACAACAACTAATACTACTAATTATAAAACAACAAATAGTAAAAACGAACCAACTTTCTTTCAATAAAAAAGATTAAAGAATTCTTTGTAATTCCTTAATCTTTTTATATGTTTGTATTTTTTTTAAAATATATTTATTTGGTAAAGTCTTTAATATATTTTTATAAGTATTAAATTTTTTTAAATAATATTTTTTATATAATTCATTTTTATTCATTAATAATATTGGTCCATAGTTTATTTCTAATTTAGATAAAACTTGTTTACCTTTTTCAAAAACAATTATTGGATAAATAATATTTTTATCTTCTACTAAAGTTTCATCTATTATTTTAAATCCTATTTTAGATATTTCTTTTCTAATTAAATCTTCTTCATTATTTGGACAAATTATTATTCTTTTAACATTATTTAGTTTATCTATATCATTTAATAAAATATTATTTATTAAAATAGCACCCATACCTGAAATAATAATAGTATCAACTTTGTTAGTTATACCTTTTATTCCATCTTCTTGAATTAGTTTTATTTTATTATTTAAATTATATTTTTCTATATTTTTTTTAGCATGTTCTAATGGTTTAGAATTTATATCACTTGCAATAGCTTTTACATTTTTTTTATTTAAACAAGTATATATATCTAATAAAGCATGATCACATCCAACATCTAAAATAAAAGAGTTATCTTCTATTAACTCTGATATTTTTTTTAATCTCTTATCTATTTTCATTAATCTGTCATAAAATCTTTTAGTTTTTTACTTCTAGATGGATGTCTCATTTTTCTTAATGCTTTTGCTTCTATTTGTCTTATTCTTTCTCTTGTTACTCCAAATATTTGACCAACTTCTTCAAGTGTACGACATTGTCCATCTTCTAAACCAAATCTTAATTTTAATACTTTTTCTTCTCTTTCAGTAAGAGTTAGTAATACATTATCTAATTCTTCTTTCAATAACTCGCTTGTAGCATATTCTTCTGGAGACATCATTCTTTCATCTGGTACGAAATCTCCTAAATGTGAATCATCTTCTTCTCCAATAGGTGTTTCTAATGAAACAGGTTCTTGAGATATTTTCATTACTTCACGAACTTTTTCAACTGAAATGCTTAATTTTTTAGCAAGTTCATCTTCACTAGGCTCTCTATTTAATTCTTGTGTTAATTGTCTTTGTACTCTTGCAAGTTTATTAATA
>CAZCLV010000071.1:0-339 GCA_964499645.1 uncultured Mycoplasma sp. | reverse complement strand
GTCTGTAAAAGATGTCTTGAAGTACGGATTAACTTGTTAATAGTTTCTACCATATGTACTGGTATTCTGATTGTCCTTGCTTGATCTGCTATAGCTCTTGTTATTGCTTGTCTTATCCACCATGTTGCATATGTTGAAAATTTATATCCTTTTTCGGGATTAAATTTATCTACTGCTTTCATTAATCCAATATTTCCTTCTTGAATTAAATCAAGAAAAGCCATTCCTCTACCTACATATCTTTTAGCAATTGATACAACTAAACGAAGATTTGATTCTGCAAGTATTCTTTTTGCATCTTCATTTCCTTCTTCGACTTGCATTGCACATTCATATTCT
>CAZCLV010000070.1:0-3771 GCA_964499645.1 uncultured Mycoplasma sp. | reverse complement strand
TGCTCCCCATAGTTCTATTTTATAATAACCTGTTGCAGGAGCTGTCCATTCTTGATAATTTCCTGTATAAGCAAATAAATATTCAGATTCTACCCATTTTGCTGTTATTGTTGTATCTGTTGCTCCCATTGTAAAATCTGTTCCAGTTATGCTTGATCCTGTTCCTACTATTGTCCATCCATCAAATGTATAGTCTACTTTTGTAGGATTTGGTATTTCTATTGTTTCTCCTACATTAACAGTTTGTGGTGTTGTTCCCGTCCAATTTCCACCATTAGCATTTACTGTTAATTGATAACTAATTATTGCAATTTCTTCTATTTGAATAACATTATTTTTATTTACATTACTTTCTGATACATATCCATTTGCATCTAATAAATTATAAACACCTCTACCATAATTTGTTCCATCATATGATACTGTTTTAGCATAGTATTCATATTTACTTGTTGTTGAATTTAAACATGCTTTTACTTTTGATTCATCTAAATTATATGTATTACCATCTGGATCTTTTATAAAATCTAAATCTAAATCTTCTAATGTTATTTCATAACAACTATTTAATATTGTAAAAATATCACTATTATTTAAATCATCTTCTATTTTTAATAAATATTTTGCTTTACTTAGCATTTGTTTACCTTCCGTAACAAACCTTTCTTTCTTATTATTATCTGCCATTTTTGTTACATTTGGTATTATTAATGTTGCTAGTACTGCCATTATTGCTACAACAGCAACTAATTCTATTAAAGTAAATCCTTTTCTATTAATGACTTTTTTCATATGTACACTCCCTTATATTATCAATTAAAGTATACAAAAAAAAGCACTTATTTTCAAGCACTTATTTTCTTATAAATTTTTTATTGTAGATATAATTACCTCTTTTTTCAAAATATATTTCAAAATCTCTTAATATCTCATTTGCAAAACTATTTATATCAGTTATTCTTTTTCCATTTACAAGTGGATTTATATATCTTTTTTTAGATAAATTTTCATAACAAATAAATTGTTCTTCTTTATTATTAATTTCTTCTACTTGATCTTTTCTTAATTCTAAAAAATTTTTAAACATTTCTTTAGTATGTTTATTTCTTTTTAATATTCTTAATATTTCTTCTTCTTTCATATGATATAATTTTTCTTCTGAAATATTTGAGTTATCAAGTAGTTTTTTTATAATACTTCCTAAATAATTCATTGAAAATGTATCACATTTATCACAAGTTCTATAAGCATCTCTTATAGCAAGCATCATAAATATTTTTCCATAATAAATATTATTAAATCCTATTTCTTGTTCACCATCTTCATTTTTTGTAATACATAAATTATTTAATAATAGTTTAACTCCTGTTATATTAATATTTGGGTTCCATATTAATGAATCTATTAAAACTGCATCTAATCTATCTATACATAATTTAGGTCTATCATTATCACCTACTGAATATTTTTTTAAATCTACTACTTCATCTATAGAAATACCATATTTTTTCAATATCTTATTTATACCTATTGAATTTCTAATAATTTTTTCATTTACTTCTTCTGTAACTTCTTGATTTATAGGATCATTATTCATAAAATCAATAACATGTGAAAATACTGGACTTGAAACATCATGTAATAAAAACGCTACTGAACCTTTTATATCTTCTGTTAACATATAATATAGTTTAGCACCATTTATGCTGTGATCTAATCTTGTATAACATTCTTTTATATCATAAACATCTTTTGGTCCATAATACATTCCACAATGATAAGAAATATGTTTTAATCTTTTTAATTCTTTTGTCTTAATCAATTCTCTTAAAATTGGTACATCTGCTTTAAAAAAAGCATTATATTCTTTAATTATATTTTTCATAAATCCCCCTACAGATTATTTAGATAATCTTTTAAATTAATTGCTACTTCTTTTGGTATTATTTTACTTAATTCATCTATTGAAGCTTCTTTCATTTTTGTTATAGATGAATACTTTTTTAATAATTCTTTTCTTCTTTTTTCTCCTATACCATTTATATTATCTAAAATACTTGAAATTGATCCTTTACTTTTAATATCTCTATGATAAGTAATTACATATCTATGAACTTCATCTTGCATTTTTGTTAAATATAAAAATAAGTTATTATCTTTTGGAAGTTCTATTTCATTTAAATTTTCATCAATAATCATATTTGTTCTATGTTTATCATCTTTTTTTAATCCAATAACTTTTATATTCAAATTTAAACTATCAATAACACTTTTTACTGCATTTACTTGTAATTTGCCACCATCTACTATTATTAAATCTGCTTTTTCTTGACTTTCTAATAATGCTCTATAATATCTACGATATATTACTTCTTTCATTGCACTTAAATCATCTTTGTTTTCTATACTTATTTTATATTTTCGATATTCTTGGTTTTGTTTTTCTAAGTTTTCATAAACTACCATAGCACCAACATAATATGTACCAAATAGATGTGAGTTATCAAATAATTCAATTCTTTCTAATTTTTTTAAATTTAAAATTTGTTTTAATTCATCATTAACTTTATTTTTTATATTAATATCTTTTTTAATTTTTTCTATTTTTTCTTCTAATGTTATTTTAGCATTGTTATTTACCATATCTAATATTTTCTTTATATCACCTTTTTGAGGAACAATTACATTTATATTAAAATAATTCATTAAAAGTTCTTTATTTGTTTCATCTGAAATTACTATTTCTTTTGGTAAATCATATTTTTCATAGAAATCAATTATATATCTTAAGAAAATATCACTATCATACATATTATTAAATATCTTATTTGTTCTGCCTATTACTACACCTTTTCTAATTAAAAAAGTCTCAATAACTAAAAAATTATCTTTTTCATAATATCCAAAGACATCAAAGTCATAGTTAATATTTGATACTATTATTTGTTTATTAGTAGTGATTTTTATATCATTTATCATATTCTTTAATTCTAAAGCTTTTTCATAATTTAAGTTATTGCTAGAATTTAGCATTTCTTCTTCTAGTCTTTTAGTTAATATTTTATAATCACCATTTAAAATATTAGTGACTTCTTTCGTTATTTCATCTATTTTTTCTTTGTTAACATCATATTTACAATATCCTAAACATTCCCCTATATGATAATAAAGACATAAATCTTTTTTCATATTATTACATTTACGAAGAGGATATATTCTATTAATTATATCAACAGTTGTCCTAGCACTCGTTACGTTTGGAAAAGGTCCAAATAATTTGTTTTTTGTTTTCTTTCTTTTTTTAGTTCTAATAATTTTTAGTTTTGGATATTTTTCATTAGTTAATTCTATGTATGGATAAGTTTTATCATCTTTTAATAAAATATTATATTTAGGATTATATTTTTTAATTAAACTAATTTCTAGTATTAGACTTTCTACTTCTGTATTGGTAACTATATATTCAAAATCATTTATATTTTCTACAAGTGCTAATGTTTTACCAGTTTGGATTTTATTAAAATAACTTGATAATCTTTTTTTTAAATTTTTTGCTTTACCAACATAAATAATATTATTATTACTATCTTTCATTTGATAGCATCCTGGTTTAGATGGTACAAGTAGTAATTTATCTTTAAATTTCTTCATAAAACATCACCTCTTTTTTATAGTGTTATTATATATTATTTTTAAATTTATTTAAAGTTAATTTTATACATAGAAGAAAATATATTAGAATTACTA
This sequence comes from uncultured Mycoplasma sp., assembly GCA_964499645.1. GTDB lineage: Bacteria > Bacillota_I > Bacilli_A > RF39 > UBA660 > CAG-611. The sequence continues at coordinate 24 of CAZCLV010000070.1, read as the reverse complement.
CAATATTTCATTACTAGTTTATCT
>CAZCLV010000069.1:0-3826 GCA_964499645.1 uncultured Mycoplasma sp. | reverse complement strand
TGCCATCATTTCTTGGCTTTTTCTATTCATTGATTCTTGATCTGTTTTATCCTTATATTTTGCTTCAATTCTATTTAATTCTGGTTGAGCTTCTTTTATTCCTTCTGATTGCATAGCCGTTTTTTTAGTTACTGGAAATAAAGCTAATCTTATTAAAATTGTTACTATTACTAATGCTACTGCTGTTGATTTAACATATTTTCCAATATTTAAAATTAACCATGCTAGTGGTCTTACAAAAATATTTGTCCAAATACCTTCATATTTTCCACCTATTTTCATATCACTACATTCAGGCAATTTACTTAAATCTGCTTCTGCTTCTTCATAAAGTTTTAATGTTTTTTCATCAGTTGGACGACATAAAATATTTTCTGTTACATTTTGTCCTGTTTCTTTATTTTGAATTACTTTTCCATCTTTATCCTTTAATACATTAGTACACCCACATAATAAGAATACTAAAAGTAAAACAATAAAATACTTTCTAACTTTTTTCATTTCTTTTCTCCTTTACTTTCTTAAATAAGGATATAAGCTCTGTTTCCAATTCTTGATAATTTTTAGTAAGAGCTCCCTTTCTAATAATTATAATATAATTTTTATTATTTTGGTAGATATTTTTATTATTATCTATAATTGATTTAATTTTTCTTTTTAATTTGTTTCTATTAACAGCATTACATAAGTTTTTAGTAAATGTTATTCCAAACTTTGGAATATTATCATCATTATCTTCAATATTTAAAATAAATGTATTGTTAACTAAACCTTCTCTTTTTTTGATTATTCGATCAAAATCTTTGCTTTTTTTAACAATATTTAGTTTTTTCATTTAAAAATACCTCCTTTATCAAAAAAAACCACCTTTAAGTGGAAATTATTTTGATAAGCTTTTTCTACCTTTTGCTCTTCTACTGTTAATTACATTTGTTTTAATACGAGCAAAAAATCCGTGTTTCTTTGCCATCTTACGATTATTAGGTTGAAATGTTCCTTTTTTCATCTTGCACCTCCAAACTCAATTTCGCCTATTATTATAAAGAATAAACATAGTAGTTGTCAATTATTTTTGTAATATTCTTTTTTTTTTACTTATTAACAGCGTTATTTTTATTTGTTAATAAATATGTTAATATGTTTTTTATATTTTATATGGTATAAATGTATTTATTAACAATATTAACAATAGTTATTAATATGTTTTTAAAAAGATGTTAAAATGTTATTAACTTTTTTGTTGAAATTTGTTAAAAAGTCGTTTAATATATATAAACAAAAGAGAAACTATGTTAATAAGTTGGTTAATAAGTATGTTAATATGTTTTTAGGTATTTTATTTTTAAAATACTTGTATTAAAATGGAAATAGATTTAAAAATACTGTTGGGGAGTGGTATGAATGAATGATAAAGTTTTTTGGGACAATACTTTAAATAATATTAAGAACATTCTTGATCCTTTACCATTTAGTACATGGTTTAACAGTATTGATTTTATTGATGTAAAAGATAAAAAGTTGCGTTTAGTTGTTCCTTTAGTTCTATATAAAACTCATATTGAACAAAACTATAAAAATTTAATAATCGAAAATTACAATAATTTTGCTAACGAACCAATTAATGATATAATGTTTATATTAAAAGATAACTTAGATGATATTTTAAAAGAAAGTTCGGAAAAAGAAGAAATTGAAATACTTGATACTGACTTTGATATTAAAATTAAATCTAATTTAAATAAAAATTATACATTTGATAATTTTGTAGTAGGGGAATCAAACAAATTTGCACAAGCCGCTGCCCTTGCAGTAGCTGAAAATCCAGGTAAAATGTATAATCCCTTATTTATATATGGAAATAGTGGATTAGGTAAAACACATTTAATGCATGCTATAGGAAATTATATTGAAGATAAACAACATAAAAAAGTTTTGTATGTAACTTGTGATCAATTTCTTGAAGATTTTATGGGATTATCTAGAAAAAATAATGTTGATTATAATAATTTAGATTATATTGAGTTTTTTAAAGGAAAATATCGCAGTATTGATGTATTAATAATAGATGATATCCAATTTTTAGGTGGAGCAACAGCATCACAACAAGAATTTTTTCATACTTTTAATAATTTACATAATAATAGTAAGCAAATAATTGTTTCATCTGATAGATCTCCAGAAGATTTAAAAGCACTAGAAGATAGGTTAAGAACTAGATTTTGTTGGGGGTTACAGGTTGATATATCTCCTCCAGACTTTTCATTAAAAGTTGCAATTATTAAAAAGAAACTAAATGGTGAAAAAATTATACTTAATGATGATATTATTAACTATATAGCAAGTAATGTAGGTAATGATGTAAGACAACTTGAGGGTTCAATTAATAGATTGATTGCTTATTCTGTAATTATGAATGAAACTAAACCTAATGTAGAGTTTGCTATGGAAGCTTTAAAAGATTTTACAAAAAAACCAGTTACAGATCAAAATAATATAAGAAGAATACAAAAAAGCGTTGCTAATTTCTATAAAATATCTTATGAAGATATAAAATCAAAGAAAAGGCCTCCTAATATAGCAATACCAAGGCAAGTAGCAATGTACTTATGTAGAAAATTAACAGAAGAATCGTTTGAAAGAATAGGTACAGAGTTTGGTGGTAAAAATCATGCAACTGTTATGCATTCTTGTAATAAAATAGAAACAGAGTTAAAAAGTAACAAAGAATTAAAAGATGCAATTGAAAATATAGAAAAAGAATTGAAATAATGTTAATATTGTTAATAATTATTAACACTTAAAATCTAATTATTTGTTGATATTGCTTATAAAAACTACTTTTTAACAATATTAACCGTAATAATAAATAAAATAAGAAAGAAGGAAATAAAATGAAATTTAAAATTAAAAAGAACATTTTACTTGAAGCATTAAATAATGTATCAAAAGCATTATCTTCTAAAAATATAATACCTATACTTTCTGGTATTAAATTTAATCTATTAAAAGAAAAACTAGTATTAACTGCTTCTGATAATGATATAACAATTCAAACATTTATAGAAAAATCAGATGATTTAGAAATAATAAATACAGGAAGTATTGTTATAAAAGGAAAATATATATTAGATATAATAAGAAAATTAGATTCAGAATATATTAATATAGAAATATTAGATGATTCTAAGGTACTAATATATAATGAAAATAGTGAGTTTAATTTAAATGGTATTGATAGTAAAGAATATCCTCCAATAGAATTAGATTTAACAAAAGATTTTATAACACTTAAAGTTAATAAATTTAAAGAAATAATTAATCAAACTAATTATGCATCATCAAGTGATGAAGCAAGGGTTGTTTTAACTGGTTTAAATATTAAAACACAAGGAAAAATATTAGAATGTAGTGCAACAGATTCATATCGTTTAGCATTAAAGAAAATAACATTAGATAAAAAACTGGATAAAGACATAAATATTATAATACCAAGTAAAAATTTAAATGAATTATTAAAAATTATGGGTGAAAACGAAGAAGAAAGTATTGAACTACATATATTTAATAATAAAATTATATTTAAATTTAAAGATATTTTATTTCAATCTAGAATAATAAACGGTACATATCCAAATACTACTAATTTAATACCAGAAGAAATACTATTTGATTTAAGATTAAATAAAAGAGAATTTTTTAATATGGTAGATAGAGCTTCTATATTAAATAATGATCGTGATAATAATGTAATTACATTAGAAATTAACAATAAAATGTTAAAAATAACTTCAATGTCATTAGAAATAGGAAAAGTAGAAGAAAAAAT
>CAZCLV010000068.1:0-4544 GCA_964499645.1 uncultured Mycoplasma sp. | reverse complement strand
TTTTTTTTTATAAATATGCCTCAAAGTTGAAAAAAACACTACTTTGTGTTATAATATAAGACGCAAATTTAAGGGGGTTAATTATGAAAGAAAAATATCTAGTAATTAATGCAGGTAGTTCATCATTAAAATTTTCATTATTTGAATATTCAGATGAAACATTATCAACAAATATAATTGCAAATGGCAATATAGAAAAAATAGGTCATAAAGATTGTTTTTGGACTATTAAAAGTAATAAACCAAAGATTAAAGATAATAGAGTATTAAAAAATCATAAAGAAGCTTTAGAAACAATGCTTGAAGAGCTAGTGAAATATAAATTCATAACAAACATAAATGAATTAAAAGGAATAGGACATAGAATATTACATGGTGGAGAGTATTATAAGAAATCAGTAATTATAGACAAAAGTGTATTAAAAAACATTACTGAACTTACAAAATTAGGACCACTTCATCATCCAAGAGAAATCAGCGTAATAAAGGGTATGGAGCAAGTGTTACCTAATATTGATAATGTAGCGGTATTTGATACAGCATTTCATTCAACAATACCAGAAGAAAATTATATTTATCCAGTACCATATGAATGGTATGAAAAATATGGAGTTAGAAAATATGGATTTCATGGAACAAGTCATAAATATATTACAGAAGTAATGACAGAAAAGTTAAATAAAGAAAATCCTAATTTAATTATATGTCATATTGGTAGTGGAGCTTCACTTGCATGCATAAAAGATGGAAAATGTTTTGACACCACTATGGGACTAACACCACTTGATGGATTAATGATGTGTACAAGAAGTGGAGCAATAGATCCTTCAATAATAGAATATGTATGTAAAGAATCTGGTAAAACTGTTAATGAAATTACAAGTGAATTAAATCAACATAGTGGTTTATATGGATTATGTGATGGTATTAGTGATTTAAGAGAAGTCTTAGAACAAGAACAAAACGGAAACGAAAATACAAAAACAGCATTAAAAATATATGTAAATAGTATGGCAAAATATATTGCTCAATACTATATGGAATTAGATGGTAATGTTGATGGAATAATATTTACTGCAGGAGTAGGGGAAAATTGCAGTGATATTAGAGAAAGAGTAATTAATAAATTATCTAATACCTTTAATATAAATATTGATAAAGATTTAAATAATGAAGTAGCAGGGTTTAAAGATATACAAACTGCTAAAATATCAACACTTGATTCTAAAACAGAAATATGGGTAATTCCTACTGATGAAGAACTAATGATATTTAATGATACAAAACAATTAATTGATGAAAAGAAAGGTATACAAAGAAAAAGAGTATAAAATAAAAATATGGAACAACCAGCGAGTAAAGTAATAAAAAGAAAAACATATACAACGCAAGATGGTAAAATATATAATATAACTGAAACTGCTTTTACAAGAAGTAACATTTATAAAAATATAGGTAATTTTGTTTTTGAATCACCAGAGTTAATAATTAATACTGGTGATTCATCTGAACAAACTCCTACTGGAGTATATATTTATCAACAAACAATACAAAAAAACAAAGGATATAAAATATATAAACAATTATATGATCCTAGTTTTAATGGTAATAAAGATGATAAGTTAATTAGCAAATTAAGAGAAAGAGAAAACAATATTAAACTTACACAATTTCCTTATGGAGTTGTAACATTAGAAGGAAGAATAATAGGACAAGAAATGCCATTTTATAATAATTCTATTACTGTACAACAATATTGTGAAAATAATAATAAAAGATTAAAACCAACTGATATATATATAGCAATTATAAATATTATTAAAGAATTATATGATAATGGAATTTATTATTATGATTGTCATGCTAAAAATTTTCTGATTCTATATGAAGAGTTAGAAAAGAATCCTAATGATATAAGTAAAATAATAAAATTAGTAGACTTTGATGAAGATTTTGTAGATTTTGATACAATAACAGAAGATGATAAAAAAAGATTATTTAATAAATTATGTACAATAATTAACTTAGCTAATCAAAGATTTGGATTATATAATAAACTTGATAAATTAACATGTATTCAGGATTTTGATGATGCATATGAACAAATTGAAGAAATGAAAAGAAAAATAAAATGCTAATTTTAAATTAGTTTTTTTATTAGTACTAGCATAGTTATTGTTATTTTTAACTTATTATGCTAAAATATTATTGTTTATAAAATAGGGAGTGATAATAATGAATAGAGTTGAGCCAAGAACTTTGCCTGGATTTATGGAATTAATGCCAAATGAACAAATATTATTTAATGAGATAACTGATATAATTAGAAATACTTATGAAAGTTATTCATATTTACCTCTTGATACTCCAGTTATTGAGTATTCAGAAGTATTATTTGCAAAAGCAGGTGGAGAAACTGAAAAACAAATATATCGTTTTAATAAAGGTGATACGGATTTATCTTTAAGATTTGATTTAACTGTACCATTAGCAAAATATGTTGCTAAAAGATATAATGATTTAGTGTTTCCTTTTAAAAGATATCAAATAGGTAAAGTATTTCGTGGTGAAAGGCCCCAAAAAGGACGTTTTAGAGAGTTTTATCAATGTGATATAGATGTAATAGGTAATGAAGAATTATCTCTTATATATGATGCAGAAATGCCTAGTATTATTTATGATATATTTAAGAAATTAAATTTTGGAGATTTTGTAATTCAAATAAATAATAGAAAAATTTTATCTGGATTTTTTGAAGAATTAAATTTAAAAAATAAGATAATTGATATACTTAGAATAATAGATAAAATAGATAAGATAGGTACTGATAAAGTTATTAATGAATTAAAAGATTTAAGTATAAGTAATGATAGTATTAATAAAATAATAGATTTTATTAATATAAAAGGTTCTAATAGTGAAAAAATAAAGAAATTAAAAGATTTATGTATAAATAATGATACTTTTATTAATGGAGTATCTGAATTAGAGTTTGTTATTAATAAATTAAATGAACTAAGTTTAAATGAAGATAATTATGAAATTAATTTAACTATTGCAAGGGGACTTGATTATTATACTGGTACAATTTATGAAACAAAATTAAAAGAATATCCAGGAATAGGTAGTGTATGTTCTGGTGGCCGTTATGAGGATTTAGCTTCTTATTATACGGATAAAAAATTGCCTGGTGTAGGTATTTCTATAGGATTAACTAGGTTATTTGATCAATTAGAAAGTGCTAATATTATAAAACCAATTAAATCTTCTTTAGCAGATGTAGTCATTTTACCAATGACTAATAATTATAGTTATATATATAATGTTGCAAATATGTTAAGAAAGAATAATATTAAAACTGATATTTGTTATCTAAATGGTAAGTTTAAACAATTAATTAGATATGCAGATAAACAAAACGTTTCTTCTGTAATTATTATTGGAGATAATGAAATTGAAAAAAATATTGTTTTATTAAAGAATATGGAAACAGGGAATCAAAAAGAAATAAGCATTAATAATGTTGATAATATAAAAGAATATTTATAAAGGAATAGGAGAGTTGTAATGGGAGTTAAAGATAATTTAATTAACTTTTTAAAAGGTTTTATTCTTGGAATAACAAATATAATTCCAGGAGTAAGTGGAGGTACATTAGCAGTTTCATTAAATATTTATGAATTGATTCTTGGAAGTATAAATAATTTTTTCAAGGATATAAAAAAGAACTTTAATATTATTTTACCAATATTACTTGGTGTAGTTATAGCAATTATTACTACTAGTAAGGTTGTAACATATGCATTAGAACATTTTAAAGCTCAAACAATATTTTTATTTATTGGATTAATACTTGGAGGATTAACTCTAATATTTAATAAAGTAAAGGGTAAATTAAAAATAAGTAATGTAGTCATTTTACTTATTATGTTTGCAATAGTATTATGTTTAAATTTTATTCCTTTTAAAGTAATAAACATATCTTTTAGTAATATGAAAGTACTTGATTATTTATTAATTCTTATAATGGGTTTTCTTGCTTCTGCATCAATGATAATTCCAGGTATAAGTGGTTCATTTGTATTAATGATATTTGGATATTATGAAAGTATTATGAGTATTATTTCAGATATAACTAATTTAAATCATTTTAAAAGTAATATGTTAGTTCTTATTCCTTTTGGGATAGGAATAGTATTAGGAGTATTGCTTATGGCTAAGCTAATATCAAGGTTAATTGCTAAACATGAAAAAGCAACATATTTTGGAATTATAGGTTTTGTTCTTTCTTCATTAATTGTTTTATTTTTCCAAATAGATACTTTTAATTTTACATTCTTAAATATATTAACTTGTATTATTACCTTTGCATGGGGCTTTGCTTTAGCAAGAGCAATTGAAAAAGAATAGGTATAAAAAAGAGCAGTTCAATAAAATTGAACTGCTTTTTGATTTGGTTTTATTCTATAGTTTCATTCCCATCAGAAGTATTTGTATTGTCATTTCCTGATGTATTACCAGAATTATTTGTATTGTCATCTCCT
>CAZCLV010000067.1:0-4767 GCA_964499645.1 uncultured Mycoplasma sp. | reverse complement strand
AAAAATATGGAATTAAGAAAGATGAAATAGTAGCAATATTTGGTGGTAATTTTGGTAAACCACAAGGTTTAGATTTTATGATTGAAGTATTAAAATATTATAAAAACTCTTCAAAAATCAAATTTATTTTAATAGGTCGTGGAACAGAAAAAGAAAAAGTATTTAATTATATTAAAGAAAATAATATTACTAATGTTTTAACATTTGATTTTATACCAAAAGATGATTACGAATTATTATCAGGTTCTTGTGATATTGGATTAATATTTTTAGATAAAAGATTTACAATTCCTAACTTTCCTTCAAAAACTTTGTCATATTTTGAATGTGGATTACCAATTATGGCTGCAATTGATGAAAATACTGATTATGGAAAAATGTTGGATGAATCTAATTCGGGTTACTGGTCTTTAAGTGGAAATATTAAAGATTATACAAACAAATTTAATAAATTAATTGATAATGAGAAATTAAGAACTAGTATGGGAAAAAATGGAAGAAGATATTTAGAAAAAAATTATACAGTTGAACGATCAGTAAAAATATTAGAAGCCCAATTTTATAATGAGGTAAAAGATGAAAGATAAAATAAAAAAGCTTAAGGATAAAATAGGCACTTCAGAATTATCAAGAAAAATAATTAAAAACACCGGTTGGATGGTAGCACAAAATGTTTATACTATGATAATTGGGGTTTTTGTTACTGGAGTAGTAGCAAGATATTATGGGACAACTGGTTATGGTATTGTAAATTATGCATTAGCATTTACAGGATTATTTTCTGGTTTAGCTACTTTTGGAACAAATCATATTATTATTAAAGATTTAACTCAAAATCATGAAAAAAAAGAAAAGGTTTTAGGAACAATTCTTACAATAAGAACTATATTTGCAATAGTAGTTTTGTTGGTATCGCAAGTTGCGCTATTCTTTATATCTAAAGGTGATAAAACAACAATGGTAATAGCATTACTATTTAATTTTAAAACTATTGCATCAGTATTTGATGTTATTTCTTATTATGCTAATTCAAAAATAAAAAATAAATATATTTCGATATTAAAAATAATATCTATTACAGTTTTTTCAATATTGAAAGTATTGTGTGTAGTATTTAAATTAAATTTAGTTTTATTTGCAGCTACATATTTAATTGAGGGAATAATTTATGCTATATTACTTATTTGTTCAATGAAAAAGATTTCTGGAGAAGAAAAAGTAGGCAAATGGTATTTTGATAGAAAATATGCAAAAGAAGTATTAAAAAGAAGTTATCCATATGCACTAGCTTCAATAATGGTTACTATTTACTTAAAAATTGATCAAGTAATGTTAGGATCAATTATGGGGGATAAATCTCAAGTTGGAATATATTCTGCTGCAGTCAGAATAGCAGAAATGTGGACATTTGTCCCATTGGCAGTTATTGCATCATTTAAACCTGTTATTATTTCATATAAAGAGACAAACGAAGAAAAATATAAATTAAATTTACAAAGATTATATAATATAATTTCTTTATTGTGTTTTGCATTTGCGTTATTTATGTTATTTGCAGGAAATATTGTGATATATATACTTTACGGGACAGAATTTGCAAGTGCAAATATACCAATGTATATTCTGTTATGGGGCATTTGGTTTGGAAATTTAGGTAATGTACATTATATATGGATGATATGTGAAGAAAAACAAAAGTATAGTTTATTTTATTCGTTCTCTGGTTGTATAACAAACATAATTTTTAATATTATATTGATACCAAGATTTGGTATGATTGGAGCAGCAATAGCAACTTTAATTAGCCAAATATCATCAAACATAATTTCATTTGCATTAATTAAAGAAACTAGAATATTATCAAAAATGTTATTAAAATCTTTAAATCCAATAAATGGTATTAAAGATCTATTAAGTCAAAAAAAATAAGGTGATAAAAAATATGGAAAAAAATATAATGGATAAAGTTCATCAAACAGAAGTGGAAATTTTTGATGTGATTGTTGATATCTGTAAAAAAGAAAAAATTGAATATTTCATGTATGGTGGAACATTATTGGGAGCAATAAATTATAAAGGATTTATTCCCTGGGATGATGATATTGATATTGTAATGCCTAGAGATGATTTTGAAAAATTTATTAAAGTGGCGCCCAATTATTTAAATGAAAAATTTAAACTTGATTATATTACCACTAATAAAAATTATTACTTACCATTTGCTAAAGTAAGAAACGTTTTAACGTCATATGATGAAAAAAACCTAGTAAAATATTTTGGTAATAAAGGCATGTGGGTTGATATTATTCCACTTGATTATTCTTCAAATCTTAGTTTAGAAAAGATACATAAAATTGCTAAACGTTCTAGAAATATTTGTAATTTGATTGCTGTTAAAAATTTAAAATTATCGAATGCTAATCCAATTAAAATATTTATACTTAAATTTATTCCTAATAAATTACTTTATTTTTTAAATAACAAAATCATTGTAAAGAAAAATGAAGGTGATTATTATATAAATTATGCTACTAATAAGATTAAAAGAGAAATAACAAATAAAAATTTGTTTTATCCGTTAATTAAACTTGAATTTTGCGGTAAAAAATATTTTGCCCCCAATAAGCCACATGATTTTCTTTTACAGTTGTATGGACCAGATTATCCAAAACTTCCACCAATTGAAAAAAGAATAACACATAATCCGGTTAGAATAAAATTTGAAGATGGAGAAGAAATATTTCCAGAAGAAAATTAAAATAGGAGAAAATTTTATGGAACAAAGAATATTAGAAAAATTACATAATACTGAACTTGAAATTTTAGATGAAGTTGTTAGAATATGTAACAAATATAATATAGAATATACGTTGTTTTTTGGAACACTACTTGGAGCAGTAAGACATAAGGGATTTATTCCTTGGGATGATGATATGGATATAATAATGAAAAGAGTTGATTATGAAAAATTTGCAGAGGTTGCTCCAAAAGAATTAAATAAAAAATATATGCTTGATTGTATAAAAATGAACAAAAACTATTATTTACCTTTTATAAAAGTAAGAAATAAGAACACAAGATTTGAAGAATTAAATAATTCTAAATATAAGGGACATAGAGGTATTTATATTGATGTTTTTCCACTTGATTATTCTAAAACAGGGTTAACTCGAGCAACTAAACTTAAATCAAAAATTGCTAATTATATTTTTTGCCTAATGTGTATAAAAAACATTCAATATAAAAGCGGAAAGAAATTTTTTAAATTTCTTTATTATATTTTAAAAATTGTACCCAATAAATTATTACATTTTTTACATACTAGTGTAATTAGAAACACTAATAGTAATTATAAATATTTAATACCATACGGAAGCTGTACTGGAATTAAAAATGGAATATATTTAGAAAGTGACATTTTCCCAACAAAAAAAATGATATTTGAGGGGAAAAAATATAATATACCAAAAGAATATGATAAAATATTAACAAAATTATATAAAGATTATATGAAATTACCACCAGTTGAAAAAAGAATAACACATAGTCCCCAACGAATTGTTTTTGAAGATGGAGAAGAAGTTATCTTTAATGAAAATGAATAATTATAAATCATTTTACATTAGTATTGATGTTTTGTTATAATTGTAGATAAGAAAATATTAAATAAATTACATAATACTGAACTTGAAATTTTAGATGAATTTGTTAAAATTTGTAAAAAAGAAAAATTAGGTTACTTTTTATGTGGTGGAACATTATTAGGGGCAGTAAGACACAAAGGATTTATTCCATGGGATGATGATATTGATGTTGGAATGCTAAGAGATGACTATGAAAAGTTTATAAAAGTTGCCCCAAAGTATTTAAATAATAAATTTATACTTGAGAATAATTATATTAATAAAAATTATTATCTAAATTTTTCAAAAATAAAAAATAAAAATACTATATATCTTGAAAAAAATACAATTAATTATAAAGATTGTAATGGTATATGGATCGATATTTTTCCCTTTGACTATCATAAAAATGGTTTAACAAAAAAACTTAAATTTAAGTCAAAGATTTCTAAATTCCTAAACAGTATGATAATAGTAAAAAAACTTAATTTAAAAGTGAATCATTTAATTAAAAAAATTGTCTTAAAATTCGTTCCTGTTAATTTTTTATTCAAAATTGATAAGTGGCTAACAAATTGTAAAAATAACAATTATAATTATATAGTAAGTTATAGTATTGTTTATCCAATTGAAAAACATGTTTATAAAAAACAAGATATGTTGCCATTTTCAAAAGTTGAATTTGAAGGAAAAAAATATAATGCACCAAATAATCCGGATTTATATTTAAAAATATTATATGGTGATTATATGAAATTACCACCTAAAGAAAAAAGAATTATTCATAATCCAATGAAAATAAAATTTGAAAATGAAAAAATAATAAATTTTGGAGGAAAAAAAGATGGACAATAAAAAAGTAATTGCTTTATTAACTGCAGGTGGTTCGGGAAGTAGAATGAAACAGTTTATTCCCAAACAATTTATGAATATATTTGATAAACCACTTATAATTTATACTTTAGAAGCTTTTCAAAATCATCCAGAAGTAGATAGTATTTTTGTTACTTGCATCGCAGGTTGGGAAAGTATTTTAGATGCTTATGCAAAACAGTTTAATATTACAAAATTAGAAAAAATTGTAGTTGGTGGAGCAACAGGAATGCAATCTATAAAAAATGGTTTGAAAGTAATGAAAGATATT
>CAZCLV010000066.1:0-4778 GCA_964499645.1 uncultured Mycoplasma sp. | reverse complement strand
TTCTGATGAAACTGCTCCACTTGATATATCTGTTCTTATTGCTTCTACTGCTCTTGATACATTTATGGCAAATGTTTCTTTTCTAGAATTATCCATATATTTTGTTACACTTGGTATTGATACTGTTACTAGTATTGCTAATATTACTATTACTGCTAACAATTCTATTAATGTAAATCCCTTTTTATTTAGTCTTTTCATATTATCACACTTTCTACTATATTAATATAACCTTATTTTATATTATTCAACCATAATCGTCAACCTTTTTTACTTATTAGAAACTGATTTAATATTAGTACATTATTTTGATAATAATATGTAAATATTTCATATAAAAAAGACATTTTAAATGTCCTTATTTTTATTTTTACATAAACTATTATAGGTGATTGTTATGTTTAATAATAAAACTAGGCATGGATTCTTTTGTAATTGTAATTGTTGCCGTAATAAAAGAAGAAATAGTGGTTGTTATTTAGGATTTATAGGATTTTGGCTTCTTGTAATTGTTTATCAAGCCTTTATTTTAATTTTTTTTCCATTAACATGGGCTGCCATTTTATTATTCTTTGAAATCATTATTTTCTTTGTTCTCATTATTCGTATAATATGGTGAAATAATTTGTTCTGTTTTTTTTATATATGAAAGTAGTTCATTTACTTCTTTGCAATTTTCATATTCATTATTTGAAAATAATATTTTTTGGGGAATTGATATTAAAATGAAAAATAATTTTCTTTCTTCTTCATGTAATGGATATTTACTCTGATATAACTCAAATAAACTTTCAAACTCTACATCTTTGTAATTATTTTTATAAAACTTATATATATCATAAATTGGAATATCTTTTCTTGAATTATTCCAACTTATTAAATAACTTCTTTCATTCTTAATTAAATGATCTAAATCCAAATTATTATGTATTAATACTTTTCTTTGTTTTGAGTTACCTTTAATTATATTATACCATTCATCTATTTCTTTCTTACAAAAATCTAAACATGCATAAATTTTCGATATATTTCTTACCAATAAATAATTAGATGGTGCCATATATATTTCATTATCAATGATATCATTTATTTCATTAAAATAAATATTTAAATCACTTATTTTACTTTCTAACTCTTCATATATAATTTTATAATCATCAATTGATACTTCTTCATAAGTAGTTGTTTTATTATGTAATAAACCTATTAAATTAATTACTTCTTCTGCTCTATCATATTTTGGTATATCATAGTTTTCAATATATTCATTAATTTCATATTCTTCATTTTCTCCAATATAATATGATTTAGGAAAACTATCAAAACTTCTTGTCTTTAAGTATTTTAAGTTCTTTTCATATTCTTGGTTTCTTTTTTTTATTACAAACTTGCCATCTTTTGTATCTATAATTGTACAACTGTTATTTTTAATATACTCTTTTGGTGTTATATTATGGTTTTTTAAAAATTCATGTACTTCATTCATTCTTATTTACATCAGGTATTACTAATTTAATTCCAGGATTTAAGTCTACTACATCATTATATAAAAGTATTTCTTCTTTTTTTATATTATATTTACTTGTTATTTTTTCAAAAGTATCATCTTCTTGTACTGAATATATACAATATGTAGAATATGTTTCATTATCATTTATTTCATTAAAAAGATCTTTTTTTGTTTCTTTAATGACATTTATTGGATTAATTAAATCTCTATCTTCTTCATTATTAAATATTATTTTTTCTTCTTCTTTTTCTTCAGTAGCAATAACTATTTTATCTAAATCTTCTTGTCTTACTTCTTGCAATTCTTTTTTAGTTAAGTTATCTATTTTTAAATCTATATTTATTTTTAATATTTCATCATCTATAACATCATAATAGAAATCATCTATATCAATAGTAGCATCATATGTATCATATTCATCACTTATATCTATCTCACATGGTATTTTATAACTAAAATCTTCTTCAATTTGACTTGCTTTTGTTAATTTATATTTTCCCTTAATATATAAATCACCTTTTATAGTATCTTCACCTCTCAATTGTAAATCATGATCAAGTGAAATACTTGTTAGTTCTCCAATTTTACTTTTTAATGTTATATCCTTTGTAAAAGGTATAATTTGTTTCATATTTATATCCTCCTTTTTCATTTAAATATATGCTTATTTTATTTAAAAATGAAAAAAGAGAATAAATTCTCTTTTATTAATATTTATAGTTTTAAGCTTTTTATTATTTCATCATAATTACTTACTAAAATAAATTCTATATTTTCTTTTATTTGGTCTTCTATCTCATCTAAGTCTCTTTCGTTTTCTTTTGGAATAAATATCTTTTTAATTCCATTTCTTTTAGCACCAATTACTTTTTCTTTTAGACCTCCGATTGGTAGAATATTACCTCTTAATGTTATTTCACCAGTCATAGATATACTTGAATCTATTTCGATACCTTTTAATGCACTAATTATTGCTGTTATAATAGCAATTCCTGCACTTGGTCCTTCTTTTTTAACAGCACCTTCTGGAACGTGGATATGAATATCATTTTTTGTTAATAAATCACTATCTATTTTTAATGATTTTGCATTACTTTTAATATAGCTTAATGCAATTGATGTACTTTCTTTGAAGACATCACCTAAACTACCTGTAACTATAATAGAACCATTTCCATTATAATAAGAAACTTCTATTGGAAGAATATCCCCACCAAATAAAGTATAACTCATAGCATTAACTACTCCTACTCTTGAAAAATAATTATTTTTTGGGTCAATGTATTTTTCCTTTTTTAAGTATTTTAGAACTTCTTTTTCTTTTATTGAATATGTTTTCTTACTATTATCTACTACAATCTCAGTTACTATTTTTCTTAATATAGAATTAATTTGTCTTTCTAAATCTCTTATTCCTGCTTCTTTTGTATAACTTCTTATTATTTTTAGAATGGCATCATCACTAAATTTTACTTGTTCTTTTGTTAAGCCATGACTAATAATACTTTTTGGTATAACATAAAATTTTGCTATCTTAAGTTTTTCATATTCTGTATAACTAGATATATTTATTATTTCTAAACGATCTAATAATTCTAATGGAATTTGTTCTTCATAATTTGCAGTACAAATAAACATTACTTTTGATAGGTCAAATTCTTGTTCAATATAATGATCTGAAAAAGAATGATTTTGTTCTTTATCTAATACTTCAAGTAAACTACTAGCAGGGTCTCCTTTAATATCTTTGCACATTTTATCTATTTCATCTATTACAAATACTGGATTATTAGAACCAGCTTTTTTTAGTCCTTGAATTATTCTTCCAGGAGCACTTCCTAAATAAGTTCTTCTATGCCCCACTATTTCTGCTTCATCATTAATACCACCAACAGAAATTTTTGTATAATTTCTATTCATTGCAGCCGCTATGCTTTTTGCAAGAGATGTTTTTCCTACTCCTGGTGGACCTACTAAACAAATAATTGGACTATTTTCATTTTTTGTTAATTGTTGTAATGCTAAGTATTCAATTATTCTTGTTTTTACTTCTTCTAAGCCATAATGGGTTTTATCTAAACTCTTTGATGCTTTCTTTAAATCTTTATTATCAATAGTACTTTTTTGCCATGGTAATTTTAAAAGCCAATCTATATAATTTCTTATTATCCCTAGTTCAGGACTTGCTATTGGAGATGTTTCATATCTATTTAATTCAAGATATAAACAATCTTTTACTTTTTTATTGCATTTTAGGTTTTCAATTTGGCTTCTTAAAGTTATCGTTTCATCTTCTTTGTCATATGATATGCCCAGTTCTTCTTTAATTGCTTTAAGTTTTTCTTGTAATAAATAATCTTTTTGAGATTTTTCTAAACTTTTTCCAACTTTTTCTTCAAGTAATTTTTCTAAACCAACAATTTTTAATTCTTGATTTATATCTTCAAGTAACATTGTTACCCTAACAGTAGGATCTATTTCTTCAAGTATTTCAAGTTTTCTTTCATAACTTTCTGGAATAGACATACATACTATATCTGTAAGTTTACTTAAATCATTCATATTATTTATAGTAGACAAAATACTATTATCAGTATTAGGATTATTATCTATATAATATTCAACTTGTTTTTTTAAACTCCTTGCATAAGCCATTTGTTCAAGTTCTTCTAGTTCAGGTGCTTCTGTTTGTTTTATATCTGCTACAACAATACTATCTTCTTGTTGAAGGCCATCGATCATAACACGATTTATTCCTCTTATTACAACTCTTGTTTTATTATTTGGTAAATCAATTTTCATACTAATATAACCAATTATACCTATTTTAGATAAATTAGTTATATCAAAATTAGTTTCCAATAGATCTGTTTGATGAACAATCAAAATGTGTTTATCATAATAAGACTCTGCTAAAGAAAGAAGTTCTTTATCTTTGTCAGATTCAAGTTCAAGTCTTATTTCACTATGAGGAAAAAGAATAATATTTTTTAAAACAATTACTGGTAAACTTGTTTTTATCATTTTTTTCCTCCTTAAAAGTTAATACTTACTATTATAACTGAATTAAAAAAATTAACAACAAAAAGTTTATTTTTTTAATAAAAAAGAAGATTACTCTTCTTAATTAGCTGTTATAACTGAACGAAAACTACAACCTGTATCTACCCCTCCACTATATCTATCAAAAAAAACAATTATGCACCGGAATTATTACTTTTTATTAATGATATTAATTGTCTACTTGATAGATTATCTTTATTACATA
>CAZCLV010000065.1:0-4811 GCA_964499645.1 uncultured Mycoplasma sp. | reverse complement strand
TAATAAAAATAAACCTATAAAAAATAATAATTTATAGGTTTTTTTGTATTAAAATGTTCTTTTTTATGATTTGCATAACTTTATAATAATGTATATTATCAACAAAAGGAGGCAAATATGAACTATTTAAATGAAATAAAAGAAGTAATAGAAAAGGATATAATATTACAAGAAAAGCAAAGATATTATAGAAATGAATCATTAGTAAAAACATACTTTGAAGTAGGAAGATTATTAATAGAAGCACAAGGAGGAAAAGAAAGAGCAAAGTATGGAAATGAACTAATAAAGAAATGGAGTATTGAACTAACTAATCTTTATGGTAAGGGATATAATTACACAAATTTAAAAAATATGAGGCAATTTTATATTGTATTTGAAAAAAGTCGCTCAGTGAGCGACCATTTAAATTGGACAAATTTAAGATATTTATTACCAATAAAAGATATCAATAAAAGAAACTATTATATAAATATATGTAATAAAGATAATCTATCAAGTAGACAATTAATATCATTAATAAAAAGTAAAGCTTATGAAAGATTAAACTATAAAGATAAAGAAAATATAAGTATATTAGAAACAACAGAAGAACTAAATATAACAGATATGATAAAAAGTCCAATAATAATAAATACAGAAAAAGATATAAATAAACTATCAGAGAAAGTATTAAAAGAATTAATAATAGAAAAGATAGAAGTATTTTTAAGAGAATTAGGAAGTGGGTTTGCTTTTATAGGAAGTGAATATAAACTAGGAACATGGTATTGTGATTTATTGTTTTTTAATTACTCATTAAATTGTTTTGTAGTAATAGAAGTAAAATTAAGAAAACTAATACCAAAAGATATAGGACAGATAGAATGTTATATGAATTATATAGATAAGAATATAAAGAAAGTTCATCATAATGAAACAATAGGAATAATCTTATGTAAAGAAGAAGATAAACTAGTAATGAAATATTGTAGTAATTCTAATATATTTTCTTCTAGTTACAGTATTACTTTAAACAAATAAGTTACTACTTTTTAACATTTACATATAATAATGTAGGAGGATTTTTTTATGAAATTAAGTGACAATCTTTTTAAAAAAATAGAAAAGAAAACTAATGTTAATAAAGAAACAATTATTTCTTTAGCAGAAAAACTTCAAGATGATAATATGAAGAATGAGGGAGCATTACGAGATGTAATAAAACAAATTAGCTCAATGACTGGGAAAGATGTATCAAAAGAAAAAGAAGATAAAATTATTAATGCTATTCTTACAGATAATGTTCCAAAAGATATTGATGGTATGATAAACTAAACATTAAATAGATGTTTTTTTTATAAAACTATTGTAAACATTTGTTTGATATGATAAGATTTAATTATAAAAGATTAATAGACACAATTAATAAAAAAATTGTATAATTAAAGAGGTGATAGAAATGTATTCATATATATTGGGAAAAGTAGTAGAGCAATCTTCAACAGCAATAATATTAGAATGTAATAATATTGGTTATTATGTTAATGTATCAAATCCTTATGTTTTTGAATTAGACAAAGAATATAAAGTATATTTATATCAACAAATAAAAGAAGATGATAATAGTTTATATGGATTTAAAACTGCAGAAGAAAAAGAATTATTTTTAAAACTTATTAGTGTAAAAGGGATAGGACCTAAAATGGCTCTTCCTATGCTGGCAACTGGTAGTATAAATGGAATAATTGATGCAATAGAAAGAGAAAATATTTTATATTTGAAGAAATTTCCTAAAATAGGAGAAAAAGTTGCTAAACAAATAATATTAGATTTAAAAGGAAAACTTAATAAAACTAATGATATAATATCTAATAATTATGAGGACTTAATTGAAGTATTAAAAGGATTAGGATATAAAGATAAAGATTATAAAACTATTATTGGAAAGATTGATAATAATTTAAAGATAGAAGAACAAGTAAAGGAAGCATTAAAATTATTATTAAAATAGGTGAAATATGGAAGAAAAAGAAATTGAGTATGAATTAGAAGAAAATATTAGACCTTCAAAAATAGATGAATATATAGGACAAACTGAAGTAAAAGAGAATATGAAAGTATTTATTGAAGCTGCTAAAATGAGAAAAGAAAGTTTGGATCATGTTTTATTATATGGTCCTCCAGGACTTGGAAAAACTACAATGGCTTATATTATAGCCAATGAACTAGGAACAAATATTAAAACTACAAGTGGACCAGCAATTGAAAAAAGCGGTGATTTAGCAGCTGTGCTTTCAAACCTTGAACCAGGTGATGTACTATTTATAGATGAAATTCATCGTTTACCAAAGTTTATTGAAGAAATACTTTATCCCGCTATGGAAGATTTTACGATAGATATTATTATTGGAAATGAAGGATCAACTAGAAATATAAAAATTGATTTACCACCATTTACATTAGTAGGAGCTACAACAAGAGCAGGAGATTTATCAAGTCCATTAAGGGATAGATTTGGAATTGTTAATAAACTTCAATATTATACAGAAGAGGAATTAACACAGATTGCCAAAAGGACGAGTAAAGTATTAGAAATAGAAATAACAGATGAAGCTGCTAAAGAACTTGCAAAAAGAAGTCGTGGGACACCAAGAATAGTTAATAAATTATTTAAAAGAGTTAGAGATTTTGCTTTAGTAGATGGATCTGGTATAATAGATATAGATATTACCAAAAAAGCATTAAAAAGGTTAAAAATAGATGATATTGGATTAGATGAAACAGATAAAGAATT
Source organism: uncultured Mycoplasma sp. (assembly GCA_964499645.1). GTDB lineage: Bacteria > Bacillota_I > Bacilli_A > RF39 > UBA660 > CAG-611. Next base: position 2,035 of record CAZCLV010000065.1, on the reverse strand, counting down.
ACTTCTAACTATTATAGAAAAATTTAATGGGGGTCCAGTAGGAATAGAAACATTAGCAACATCAGTTGGAGAAGAAATATCAACAATTGAAGATATGTATGAACCATATTTAATACAAATTGGAATGATAAAAAGAACAAATCGTGGTAGAATAGCAACAGAAAAGGCATATAATTATTTTGAAAAGGAGAAACAAAACCAATTGTTTTAGTGAAAAAAATGAAAGAGAAAATCAAGACCTTTGCTCAAATTTATGAAGAAGCAATAAATAAAAATGTAGAAAGTTTAAATAGTATTTTTAATACAGTACGAGTTATTGTATATGATTATCTAAGTTTTTTTAATATTTCAGATGCTGATAAAAAATTATTTTTAGAAGATATTAATAAATTTACAATAAACTTTATAGCAGAAGCATCTATTAGAAAAGATGATTTAATGAATGCAACAGAATTTATGAATGCCTTAAGTGAAACAATTATAGAATTAGGAAAAGAATTAGAAAAAATTGGTGTTATTACAAAAATTAAAATAAAACAATAAATTACTCAAATGAGTAATTTTTTCTATGAAAAAACATGTTTTTGATATATAATATCAATGTTGGTGATAGATATGGATATAGAAGAATTTAATTATGATTTACCAGAAAATTTAATTGCCCAAACTCCGCTTAAAGATAGAGCATCTTCAAAGTTAATGGTAGTAGACAAAAATACTGGTAAAATACAGCATAAAACTTTTTGTGATATTATAGATTATTTTAATAAAGGGGATACTTTAGTATTAAATGATACTAAAGTAATTCCAGCTAGATTAATTGGTGAAAAAGAAGAAACAAAAGCTGTAATAGAATTACTTTTATTAAAAGAACTAAAAAATAATATTTGGGAATGTTTAGTAAAACCTGCTAGAAGAGTAAAAAAAGGTACAATAGTTTCTTTTGGAAATGGTTTATTAAAAGCAGAGTGTATAGAAGAATTTGATAAAGGAATAAAACACTTTAAATTACTCTATAATGGAATATTGATGGAAATATTGGATAAACTTGGTACAATGCCATTGCCACCATATATTCATGAGAAACTAATAGATCAATCTAGATATCAAACAGTATATGCTAAAAATATAGGTAGTGCCGCTGCTCCAACAGCAGGCCTTCATTTTACCAAAGAATTATTAGAACAAATTAAAGCAAAAGGTATTAATATTTGTTATGTTACTTTACATGTAGGACTTGGAACATTTAGACCAGTTGAAGAAACAAATATTTTGGAACATCATATGCATAGTGAATACTATGAAATGAATAAAGAAACAGCAAATATTCTAAATCAAACAAAAAAAAATAATAAAAAAATAATTAGTGTAGGAACTACATCTACTAGAACTTTAGAAACAATTATGAAAAAGTATCATACATTTGTAGAATGCTTTGGCAACACAGATATATTTATTTATCCAGGATATAAATTTGAAGCAATAGATATTCAAATAACAAATTTTCATTTACCAAAATCAACATTAATTATGTTAGTAAGTGCTTTTGCAAGTAAAGAAATAATATTGAATGCATATAAAGAAGCAGTAAAAAATAAATATAGATTTTTTTCCTTTGGAGATGCAATGATGATTGGGAATTTTGAAATTGAAGAAAAAATTATAAAAAACCATTAAAGAAAATATAGGAATAAGGTGATTTTTATGAAAAAAATGGAATATGAACTTATAAAAAGTGATTCTAAAGCAAGACTTGGAGTAATTAAAAGTAAATATGGTGACTTTGAAACTCCAATGTTTATGCCAGTAGGTACTCGTGCTACAGTAAAAACATTATCTCCGGAAGAACTATATGATTGTAATACTGGAATAGTACTTGCTAATACATACCATTTATGGTTAAGACCTGGTGAAGATATAGTGGAAAAGGCAGGTGGTTTACATAAATTTATGAATTACAATAGACCAATGTTAACTGACTCTGGTGGATATCAAGTTTTTTCACTTGCTAAACCAAAAGATATTACTGAAGAAG
>CAZCLV010000064.1:0-4836 GCA_964499645.1 uncultured Mycoplasma sp. | reverse complement strand
GCTAGATCTGAATCTAACATAACCTGCTTTCCTCTTATTTCATAAATCATATTTTCTATTTTTATATTGTCTTTTGTTATTAATTTATTCATATTTTTTACCTATTTTATCCAATAACAAACTAATAACTACTTCATCTTCAAGTTTGTTTATAGAAAATGTTTTACATCCTATATGATTTATTGATGTTCCTATATGATATATTTCTTTATTATCTAAGATTATATATCTATCATGAAAATTATTATTATATTTAATACTTAAGTTATTGTATTGTTCTTTATATTTATCTATATCTGTTTTTGATAATAATAAATTATTTTTTGTTATCAAAATAACTTTTTTATTTATCTTTGATATTATATCTAATAAGATTTTATCTGCATAACTATCTATTATTGTTATGCTTTCTTTTGATGTATTTAATATATCTATTATTTTAGAATAACTATCATATATTTGTCCTTTAAAGAATATATACTCTTTATTTATTTCTTTTTTATTTAATTTATCAAATATTTCATTAAACTTATTGTCATGTTCAATAAGTTTATTATTTATATTATCTATATCATTTCTTACATTTACTATACTTGTTAATACTTCTTTATTTTCATTTATAAAATGTCTCATTGCTACAAATGTATTCATAATATTAATGCTTACATTAATAGCTTGTTCTGTTCTTATTACAGTGGCAAGCATTGCTACTCCTTGTTCTGTGAATACATAGGGCAAATATTTTAAATTTTGCCCCTTTTTGATATTATTCAAGGTTTCAAATTGAAACCTTGAATAATATTCTTTTTCAGTCAGTTGAAAATAAAAATTATTAGGAAATCTTTCTATATTTCTTTTCACCGCAAGATTAATAGTTTTTGTACCATTTTTACATTGATACAACTTAGCTAGATCTGAATCTAACATAACCTGCTTTCCTCTTATTTCATAAATCATATTTTTTATACTTGATTTTTCTTCTAACATATATTCCTCCATACAAAAAAAGTACAAACATGTACTTTTATTTATATTATTGAACTTTTTTATATAATTACCTTACATTTTATCAATAATTTTTTGTAAAGCTTTTATTGGTAACAATGCACAATTTTTTCTATTTGGCTGAATACTATCATATACATTTAATTCTTTTAAAATATCTTTATTATAATCTACCTCATTAATCATATTTTGATAATTATATATAATATCTTCTATTTCTTTTTTTGTCTTTCCAACAATCATTCTATTCATTATTGAAGTAGCACTTGTTGATATAGCACATGCTTCTCCATTAAATCTAACATCAATAATTTTTTCATTTTCTATTTTAAAATAAAAGTCTAAATTATCAATACAACTTTCATTATTAGTATTTAGTTTTATATACCCATCTTCTTTTGGTATATTCATATTAAAAGGATTATTATAATTTTCTAAAATTATTTCTCTTTTTAAATCTTTATCCATCTATATCACTTCTTTAAATATATTTTCACTTCTATTTAACACTTCAATAAGTTTATCTATTTCTTCCTTTGTATTATATAAATAAAAACTTATTCGACAAGTATTTTTTATTCCTAATTCATCTTTTAATATTTTAGCACAATGATTACCTGCTCTAACGCAAATATTATAGTTATTTAAATATGCAGATGTATCTTGAGCAAATACTTTATCAATATTAAATAAAACAATACCTGATTTTGTATTAGAATTATATACTTTTACATTAGGAATATTTTTTATTTTTTCTAATAAATATTCTTTTAGTTCAAGTTCATATTTATGTATATTTTCTAATCCTACTTCATTTATATAATCAATTGCTTTTGAGAATCCTAAAACACCTTCAATATTTTGAGTACCTGCTTCTAATCTAGTAGGTAATAATTTATATTCATGTTCTCCATCTGCTTCAAACGAACTATTCATACCTCCACCAAAACAAATAGGTTGCATTTTGTCTAATAATTCATATTTTCCATATAATACTCCTACTCCTGTTGGACCCAACATTTTATGTGCAGAAAAGCATAAAAAATCTATATTATCTTTATTAACATCTGTTTTTATATGAGGTACACTTTGAGCACCATCTACTACAAAATAAATATTATTTTCAGATGCATATTTTCCTATTTCATTTATTGGTCTAATATCTCCTACTGTATTAGTAATATGTGCAATAGATATTACTTTTGTATTCTTCGTAATAACTTTTTTAATATTATCTAAAGTAACCGTTAAATCTTTAGTTAAAGGAATATACTTTATAACTATTCCTATCTTTTTTTCTAATTCTAACCAAGGTAATACATTAGAAGCATGTTCTGCTTTTGTAAGTAAAACTTCATCACCTTTTTTTAAATAATTTTGCATAAAACCAAAAACAACCATATTTAAACTTTCTGTTGCTCCCTTAGTAAAAATTATTTCACTTTCATTATTAGCATTAATAAATTTCATTACTTTTGTTCTTGTTTGTTCATATAACTTATCTATTAATAAACTAATACTATAATCTCCTCTATGAGCATTTGATGTATATTTTGTATAATATTCATTAATCATTTCTAATACACAATTAGGTTTAAATGTTGTAGCACCATTATCAAAATAAATAATATTATTGTCTAACATTGAAAAATCATTTCTATTCATAAGCTCACCCCCAATAATTATTTAAATCTTGTAATATCATATTCTTACATAAAAAATCTATATCCATATTTCCTATTAAAAAAGATTTTGAAAGAAGTTTATTTACTTCTTCTTCTCTTATACCACGACTTTTTAAGTAAAATACTTCATCTTCTTTAAAATGTCCTACATAAGCAGAATGATTTGCATTAATATCATTATTATCTACTAATAAGTTAGGTTTAATTGAAGAATTATTTTCTCCCATTAAAATTATTTTACTATTTTGATTTGTATCAACATTAATAGAATTTTTTGCTATTTTACTATTAATAATAAAATTAAGTTTACTATTATTCATATTAAGACCATTACTAATTATTTTACTAATACTATTCTTCTCTAAATGATTTATATTTATTATATAATCATTATCATTTAGATTAATGCAAGAATACTTATATGCAATATTAGATGATTCATATAAGTTTATATTAGTAGTTAATTTACTTAAAATAGAAAATCTATTTAATATTAAATTACTATTTTTATTTAAATTATAAATATTATTACTTATAGAGTTATTATGATATTCAAATATTTTTACATTTTCATTAATATTAAATATTAATGAAATATCACTACTTTTATAAACTATATTTACCTCTATATTATTTAAATCTATTACATTATCTTTAATATTAATGTCAATATTAGAACTTATTTTATTATTCTTTACTTCTATTGTATTCATAATATTAAACCTCACTTATAGAAGATGCCTCATTTAAATATAAATTATATCCATTTTTATCAATTTCATCTGCTAAAGAAATATCTCCACTTTTTACAATATGACCATTTGCTAATACATGAACATAATCTGGCTTAATATATTTCAATATTCTAGGATAATGAGTAATCATTAATATTGAACAATCAGGATTTTCTTTTAAATATTTATTTACATTTAAACAAACTATTTTTAAACTATCTACATCTAATCCAGAATCTAATTCATCTAAAATAATGAACTTTGGTTTTAACATTTTTAATTGAACTATTTCATTTTTCTTTTTTTCTCCACCTGAAAAGTTCATATTAATAGAACGATGCATCATAGATTTATCTAATTCTAGAGAATTGAATGATTCTTCCATTTCTGTTATAAAATCATATAAACCAATTACTTCTCCAGTTTTATTATTTAATGCACTACGAAGAAATTCACTATTTGAAACGCCTTCAATATTTATTGGATCTTGAAATGATAAAAATATACCTAAATTAGCTCTTTCGTCTGTTGTTAAAGATAAAATTGATTTATTATCACATAAAATATCACCAGAAGTTATTTTATAATCAGAATGCCCCATTATTACTTTTGATAATGTCGATTTACCAGCACCATTTGGCCCCATAATTACATGAATTGAACCTGGTTTAATATTTAAACTAAAGTCTGTTAAAACTTCTTTATTTGCTACTTTGACACTTAATTCTTTTATTGCTATTTCCATAAAAATCACCAACATTATTTTAACACTAAATATACTATTTCACAAGAAAAAGACTTATAAAGTCTTTTATTTAATAACGATATTAACTATTTTATTTTTTATTACTATTACTTTTAAAATTTCATGTCCATCAATTTGTTTTTTAACATTTTCTACATTAAATGCTTTTTCTTTAATTTGTTCTTCATCTTCATTAATACTACAAGTAATTGTACCTCTTACTTTTCCATTTACTTGTACTGCTATTTTAAATGTATTTTCTATTAATTTTGATTGATCATAAGTAGGCCAATTACTTTCACATATTGGTTTACCTAATGAATAATTTTTATTTAATTCTTCAGTAATATGAGGTGCTATTGGATTTAATAATGTAAGTAATATTTTATAGTCTTCTCTAGTAATACCATTTTCATATTTTTCATATTCATTTAACATAATCATTAATGTTGATACTGCCGTATTATATTTTAATGATAATAAATCAGACTCTACTTTTTGAATTGTTTTATTAACTATTATTTCATTAGTATATCCTTTTTCGTTATTTAGTTTTGCACCCAATCTTTCAATTCTTTCTAGGAAACGACTACATCCTTTTAAGGAATCAGTATTCCAAGCAGCATCTTGTTGATAATCTCCAATAAACATTTCATATACTCTTAGT
>CAZCLV010000063.1:4614-4847 GCA_964499645.1 uncultured Mycoplasma sp. | reverse complement strand
GGTGTTTTTAGTTTTTCTAAATATTCATTTATTTCTTTTTTTGGTGTAATATAGGTTGTTTTTAATAATTTTAATAATTCATTAACTTGATCATATTTATTTTTAAATTTATTGTATGCTTCTGGTGTTACTAATCCTACTTCTTTACCATATTTTGTAAGTCTATAGTCAGCATTGTCATTTCTTAATAATAGACGGTACTCTGCTCTTGATGTTAACAATCTATATGGTTC
>CAZCLV010000063.1:0-4604 GCA_964499645.1 uncultured Mycoplasma sp. | reverse complement strand
TTACTAAATCATCTATTAATACTCCAAGATATGCCTCATCTCTTTTTAATACTAATGGTTCTTTATTTCTTAATTTTAATGAAGCATTTATTCCTGCTATCAAACCTTGTGCTGCTGCTTCTTCATATCCTGATGTTCCATTTATTTGTCCTGCAGTAAATAAATTTTCTATTATTTTAGTTTCTAAACTTCTTTTTAATTGTAATGGATCAATTGCATCATATTCAATAGCATAAGCATATTTTAATATTTTACAATGTTCTAATCCTGTTAATGAATGTACCATTTTTTCTTGAACATCAATTGGCATACTAGTAGAAAATCCTTGTAAATATATATCATCATAATATCTACTTTCTGGCTCAAGAAATAATTGATGCCTTTCTTTATCACTAAATCTAACTATTTTATCTTCTATTGAAGGACAATATCTTGGTCCTATTCCTTCTACATATCCACCATACATACTACTTTTTTCTAGATTTTCTTTTATTATTTTATGAGTTTCTGGTTGTGTATATATTAGATGACAATCTTCTTGATCTTCTATTTCATAGTAGGTTTTATTTGAAAAAGAAAATGTTAATTTTTCATAATCTCCTGGTTGAACTAATGCTTTTGAAAAATCTATAGAGGATTTTTCTATTCTTTGAGGCGTTCCTGTTTTTAACCTTTGAATAGTAAATCCTAATTCTTTTAAATGGTCACTCAAAAATAAAGAGGGCTTTTCTCCATGTGGTCCACCTGAATGTTTTTTTGCTCCTATTAAAATTTGACCTTTTAAATAAGTCCCTGTTGTTAAAATAACAGTATCTGATAGTATTTCTGTTTCATCTGCTAATTTAACTCCATATACTTTATTATCTTTTACTAATAGATTTTCCACCATGGCTTCTAAAACTGTTAAATTTTCTTGATTTTTAATAGTTTCTAACATGTTTTTAGGATAAATAACTTTATCTATTTGTGCTCTTAAGGCCCATACTGCTGGGCCTTTTTTAGTATTAAGTTTTTTTATTTGTAATAAACTTTTATCTGTATTTTTACCCATTTCTCCACCAAGTGCATCTATTTCACGAACTACAACACCTTTAGCTGGTCCACCTATTGATGGATTACATGGAGTATCCCCAATATTTTTTATATTTCCAGTTATAAGTAAAGTTTTATGCCCCATTCTTGAACTTGATAAACAAGCTTCACAACCAGCATGCCCTCCACCTACTACTATTACTTCATATTTCATAATTTCATCGCCTTTTTGATAATATAAAATTATCTTTTTAAATTAAACACATCTCTGCTTTTTTCTATTTCTTCAATTTTATCTAAAGTTATACTATTAGATATTAGCTTTTTTTCTTCTGCTTCAAGTATTTTATCAAAATCAGTTTCTAGTTCTTCTTTTTTTTCTTTTTCTTTATAATTTTTATTTAAATATTGTTTTTCATTTGGAAAAAATATTTTTTCAATTTTATTCATTTTTTATTCCTTTTATCTATTTTTATTATTTATTTCTGTTATTTTCAAAGTGACTTTTCCTAATTTACTTTCAATATATCTTAAAGACTTTTCCAAGTTTTCCCTATTTCTTAATAATTTTTCTTTTTCTGCATATAAATCTTCAAGTGATAGTTCATCTTCCTTTTCAGATGTTTTTTCATCATAAAAGTTATATCCTATTTCATGAATTTTGGTAATTATTTCCTTTTTTAATTCATCTCCCATACCAAAAAAATTATTAAGTTGGCTTGTAGTTAATGAACATATATCTTTTACTCTTATACAACCACTATACTCTAAAACATTTTGTAGTCTTTTACTTAATCCTAAAGTATATATAGTAGTTTCTAAAGTATTTGTTGCTTCTTTTTCTTCTAAAAAGATTAATCCTTTATTGTGTACAGCATCAATTATTTCTTTTGCAGTTTTATCACCAATATTTCTTATATTATAAACCTTTTCAGATACCATTAAAGTTAAATCTTCTATTTTAAAGATTCCTTTACTTCTTAAAGCAGTATTTGCTCTTGCACTTAATTTTAAGTTTTCAATACCTTGTTTTTTTATTTCTTCCATTTTTCCTACTTTCCTACACAAAAATTTTTAAATAAATTATCTAATAATTCTTCTGTATATGTTTCTCCTATTATTTCTCCTAAAATATTCCAAATACTTTTTAAATCTATTTCTAACATATCAATTTCTATATTAACACTTAATCCTTGTTTAATATCATCTAAACTTAATTTTGCTTCTTCTAATCTGTTAATTTGTTCGATATTTGACACATAATTAAAATCATTTGAATCTATTTCATCAATATAAAACATTTCTTTTATCTTATTTTTTAAAGATTCAATTCCTTCATAATTTAAAGTGTTTGTATAAATAATATTTTCTTCTTTTAATTCTAATTTTTTATCTAAATCATCTTTATTAATAACAATTATTCTTTTTTTTGTTTTTGTTTTGTCTAATAATTCTTTGTCTTCATCTGTTATTTTTTCATTATTATTTAATACTAAAATAATTAAATCAGCGTTTTCTAATATTTTAAATGATTTATTTACACCTATTTGCTCTATTTTATCTGTTGTTTTTCTTATACCAGCAGTATCAATAAAGTTTAATAACATATTATCTAATATTATTGACCCTTCCACTATATCTCTTGTTGTACCAGCAATATCTGTTACAATTGCTTTATCTTCTTCTAATAATTTATTTAATATACTACTTTTACCTACATTTGGTCTTCCAACTATAGCAATATTAACACCATTATTAATAATTTTTGAATTTTTTGAATTTTTAATAATTTTTGTTAATTCTTCTTCAATTGTAGATAACTTTTCTTCAATGTTTTCTCTTGTTATTTCCTCAATATCTAAATATTCTGGATAATCTATATTTACTTCAATATTTGAAATAATATTTATTAATATTTCTCTTAGTTCTTTTATTTTATTTGTAGTATTTCCTTGTAAATTGTTTATTGCTATTTTTCTGGCATTTTCATTTTTTACATTTATTAGGTTCATTATAGCATCTGCTTGAGTTAAATCTATTTTTCCATTTAAGAATCTTCTTTTAGTAAATTCACCAGGTTCTGCTAAGCGACAACCATTTTTTAATAATAACTCTAATACTATTTTTGTTGTTGCTATTCCACCATGACAATTAATTTCTACAACATTTTCACCTGTATAACTGTTTGGTTTTTTCATAATGGAAACAATTACTTCATCTATTATCTCATTATTATTTAATATATTTCCATATGAAAGTGTATATGTTTTTTTATCTTTTAAACACTTTGAAAAGATCTTATCAACTATTGATATAGATTCATCTCCGCTAACTCTTATTATTGATATTGCCCCTACTCCTAAAGTTGTTGCTATGGCAGCAATAGTATCATTCATATTAACACCTTCTTTAAATGCGTCATTATTATAATACATTTTTAAGATTTTTACAACAAAAAAGAAGATTAATCTTCTTTTGGTTTAATAATTATATATCTATTTGGTTCTTCTCCTACACTTTCTGTGTAAACATCTTTGCTATCTGTTAAAACATTATGAATTATTCTTCTTTCATAGGAATTCATCGGTTCAAGTTTTACTTCACACTTACTCCTTGCTACATCTTTTGCTGTATATTTTGCTAGTTTTTCTAATCTTATTTGCTTTTTCTTTTTATAATCAGCAACATCTATTTGAATTTTAAAATATCCACCTAATTCATTATTTATTGCTTGACTAATTATTATTTGTAAAGCATCTATTGTTCTTCCATTTTTTCCTATTAATATAGAACTATCTTTTGCTAAAATATTAAAATATGATATTTCATCTCGTTCTTTATACTCTATATTTCCTTCAATTCCCATATCATAGATTATTTTAATAATTAATTCTTTTATTTTTTTTATTATTTCTTCTTTTTTTATTACTTCTATTTCTATTTTTTTAGAAAATAAAGATTTTTTTTCTTCTTTTTCTATAAAAAATACTTCTTCTTCTGATAAATTTAAATCTTTTAATGATATTTCTTTTGCTTCTTCAAGTGTTTTCCCACTATATAACTTCTTTTCCATATTTTATTTTACCTTTACTTTAACCATTGAATCTTTATTTTTAAGTTTATCAGTAAATAAGTTTTGTACTACTGTAAATCCTGAAGAGAATATCCAATATATTGCAATTGCAGTTGGTAATTGAAATGACATAAATCCAATAAACACTACCATAAACCACATCATTAATTGATTTTGTTTTTGTGCTTCTGGAGCTGCAGTTGTCTTGTTCATTTTAAATGATAAGTATGTTGTTCCTACTATTAGAATTATTAATATTAAATAATACCAATTCCCGCTTTTAAAAGCTACCAATGGTGTTGTTCCCATTTGAAATCCAATAATTGTTTCTTCAAATATAGCAGGTACTCTGTTTATTGCTTCTAAAAATGCAAATAACAATGGTAACTGTATTAATGCAAATAAGCAACCTGACAATGGATTGATATTATACTTTTTATATATTGCCATCATTTCTTGGCTTTTTCTATTCATTGATTCTTGATCTGTTTTATCCTTA
>CAZCLV010000062.1:0-4909 GCA_964499645.1 uncultured Mycoplasma sp. | reverse complement strand
TATTTTTTTATACCCTCAGCAACTAAAGAAGCCCAAGGCTGTTTTAAAGTAATAACTTTCATGAATATCGCCTAATCAAATTATAACATTAATATGACAAAATTTTCTGAAAAGAAGGCAATTTTTATATTTTAATGTTATAATGACTATATAGACAAAAGGAGGATTCAAATGAATAATAAAGATTTAGATTCAGTTGCTGTAGAATTATTAGCTAAATTTATGAGCATTTCCAGTAAAGGATGGATTGAAAGTGCTAGAAAAAACAACACCGGTATAGGAAAAACTTTTGAAGATTTATTGGACAAGTTAGAAGATAATTTAGCAGATCCAGATTATAAAGGAATTGAAGTAAAAACTCATAGAAGTAAAAGTGAATCATATACAACTTTATTTACAGCCAGTCCTGATGGACCTGCAAAATCAGAAAATACTAGATTAAGAGAAATGTATGGTCACAAAGATGCAGAAAGCGGCTTAAATATACTACATAGTTCAATATTTGCAAATAGAAAAACAAATTATTGTAATATATATAAATTTCAATTAGAGGTAAATAGAAGTGATAAAAAGATATACTTAAAAATATTTGATATTAATGATAACTTAATAGAAAAAATTACTTATTGGGATTTTGAATCATTAAAAAGTAAATTAAATAGAAAATTAAAAGTATTAGCATATATTACTAGTAAAAATAAAATTGAAGATGGAAAAGAATACTTTTTATATGAGGAATGTAAATTATATAAATTTAAAGATTTTGAAAAGTTTTTAGAGTTACTTGAAAATGGTACTATTATGCTAGATATTAGAATTGGAGTATATAAATCAGGTACTAACTTTGGTAAAACTCATGATCATGGAACTGGATTTAGAATTAAAGAAGTTGATATTACAAAATTATATGATGAATATGTTGTTCAATCATTTGAAAAAAATGAGGAAGATTAATTTGAATTTAATCTTCCTTTTTTAATATAACAATATATTCATGATTCATTGTTGAAACAGTTTTACCGGTCTTGTTTGTTGGGGATGTTTTTTTAGGTTGTCGTTTATTCGGTATATCTCTAATTATTGTTTCAACATGTTTAAATCCGTGTTGTTCAAATATATATTTTGTAAATTCATCAGTTGGTAATTCAATATCATTTACTCTACGATTTCCAACAACATAAGCCACTATACCATTCTTTTTTACTATTTCACTAACATTTTCTATTGATTTTTTATAATCTCTATAAAAAGACCATATTTCTTTTGCTCTTTTTGGCTTTTCATTATTTATTTCACTAATTATATTATCTAAAACTTCATAGCCGGTTTTTTCAATAATAGTAGTTTTCCCACCCATTAATTTATTATCTAGTTGACGAGCATCACTAATTCCTAGCCATTCATTTGATAATGTAGAAAATTGTCCATAAGCAACTGTGGTTTTGCTATCACCATATGGGGGAGAAGTAATAACTATATCTACGCTATTTTCTGGTATTAATTCATTTGGTATTTCTTCGGATGAATTAAAATTATATACTTCATGGTCATAGCTTTTATTAATGTTTTCAAATTGAATGTAGCCTTTAATATTTCTTTCTATTTTTTCCAAAAACAATTTATTTGTATCAGGATTCCATTTATCAATTTTTTCTTGAGCAATTCGATATAATTTAAATTCACCATTTCTAGTTAAACTTACTTCACGAAGTGTTTCGCTAAATGGTACTAGAAAAAAATCTTTTATATCTTCATCATTAATTGAATCGATAAATTTTTTAATAATACATAACTCGTTGATTTGTTTATCTTTAAACCAAAAATTAATGTTTGTAATTAATGGTTGAGTATAATTATTAGTATGTTCTTCGGATAAATAATGTTTAAATTTTTTAACTAAATCAGATACTTTATTAATATCAACTTTTGTTACTTTTGATTTGCTAATTATTCTTGCCAGTGGATTTAGATCTGTTCCGATACATTTTAGCCCAACTAAAGAACCTTCAACTAATGATGTTCCTGTACCACAATATGGATCAAATAATACATTCATATCATTTGTTTTATACCTTTTTATTATTTCCCTTGCTACTTGTGGAATCATCATGGCAGGATAAATATGAAAACTATGAGTAAATTCTTTTGTATCAGCTCCTAAAAAATTCCAATAGCTATCATAATATTTGTTTTCTTGTTTCATATTTCTTACCTCCATATACAATTATACATTATAAAAAGAATAAAATCCAGGCTTTTGAACCAAAAAAATTAAAATAATTTATGCCATTATAAATAATAATCATCTTTCTTATTATCTTTATAAAATTCTTCTGCAGATTCATCCATTTCTTGATTAATCTTATTTAATGCTGCACTAATTTCTGCCTTTGAAAGATTAAATAGTGGCTTTAAAGAAAGTTTATATTCATCTTTATTAAATATCCCTTTTGAATAAAAATCTTTTGCAACAGCTTCGTATTGCTTATTCTTTGTATGAATCTTCTCACTAATAAATTGAATTAAATCCAATTTTTCATCTTTATAAGTTTTGATAATGCTTTTATGAAATTCTTCAGTTGTTTTGTAATCAACATTTTCTTTATCTTTAGCATTTATTCTTATAACTAAAGCATTATTCCTATCTCTTAATTCTTTATTTAGGTTTTGTTGATACTTTAGATTAGAATTAATTGAATCAAGTGAATAAGATATATTAATTAAGTTTTCATACTCTTCATTACTTACTTTAGTATCTTTAATAAACTTTTCTAGTTTATCTTTATCTCTATTTGAAATAGTGTAATGATTAAACTTTGACCTTTCTAAATTATTAAATATTTCTTCTGATTCTTGAATATCTTTTTTTACAATTTCAAGTTTTTTATTAAAAGTATCAATACTATTTTTACTTATCTCAAGTTCTTTTTTGATATTTTCATAATCATCCATGTCCTTAACATTAATATCTTTATTTCTTCCTTTTTGTTTCTTTTTAATATAATGATCAAGTTTATATATTTTATTAAATTCATCAATACATAATGTTCTCATTCTATCTTGTAATATTTTTAAAGATTCTTTAGTAAATACATCAGATTTACCAACTTGTTTTTCCATACCATTTTTTAATTTATCTTTAATGGGTATTCCTACGATATGCATATGAGGACTAGTTTCATCATAATGAATAATTGCACTTGCTACTTTAAAATTAGGTATAAGCATTTCTAAATCTTTAACTTGTTTATAATAAACATTACCCATTTTCTTTTTAAATTCAATATCTTTAGTATCCCAATAATTTTTATCTCCAAGTTCTATAATAATCTCGCAGGCTAAATCTTTCTTTTCGTTATTAGATACATTTTCAAAATAATTATCTATCATTCTACAAGGTCTATTTTGTTTAGAATTATATTCTATTCTTGATCCTTCAAACTCTTTTAAATATAATTCTTTAACATCTTCATAAACAGAACTAGTTCCTTTTACAATATAAACATCTTCAGTATCATTATCATATTTTCGATAATTATGTTTATCTACTCTTGATAACTGATTGGCATTTTGAATAGCATTATTTGATAAAGAAGTAGTTTTACTTATATTATTTTTACTATTCAATCTAGAAATATTTTTTCTGTTTTTATCACTTCCTAAATGAAGAGAGTAAGCTAACTCTTCTATAATAATCATCTCCTTTCTTGGACAGGTATTTTTGTTAAGACAAAATCTCTAACCCCCTATGAATTTTGTACGCAAGCATACAAAATTTGGTGGCTCTGCGAGGCAATATTCAGATTTTCTTTCTAACTATCTATAGTATGAATCTCATGTCTCATTACAAAACCCATTCCATAATCGGTTTCTTTTCCATATAACATTTCTGGTACTATAGGAATGGCTTTTATTAATTCTTCATCTTCATCTATAGATAAATCCACATCATAACTATCATCTTTTTTAGCAATGTTATATTCTTCAAAATAATCTATATCTATATACTTTTTTAAATAAGTTAGATAAGTATCAATTTGTTCTTTTTTCATTGGTGAAGAAATTAATATCATTTCATCTTTACCATTTACTTCAGCTGGTAATCTAAAATCGTAAGCACCAGCTTTAACTAATTTTCCGACTTTATCAATAAATGAACTTCTAAAATTAATTTGTTTTATTTCCAAGTTGCCTTTAGAATCTTTGTCTAAAACTATGTTATCAATATATTTGGCAATAAACTCTTGTTTTTGTTCTTTTGTCCTAATATTCCATTCAAAGTTAGCAAACTCATTATCTTTATCTACATTTTCTATTAATAATCTTTCGACATCTCTTTTAGCCATTACTTTCTCTGGACTATAAGTATGGATATCTATTGAATTAAATTCTTGTTTTTTATTATTAAGACATTCTAAACTATCATTTATTTTCTTTAAATCTTCTTCAAAATCTTTAAGCTCAACAACACCTTTTATATATGCTTTTTTAATTCTATCTTTTTGTTTAATTAAATCTTCAATATCTTTATCAATATTTATCGTAGTATTATTATCGACTTTATCAGCAAGTAGTGGAAGAAAGTATTTATTAGTCATTGATTCAAAATATATTAATTCTCTAATAGCAGCAATCATATAACCTTCTACATAATCTTCACGAATGTTAAAATGACAAAATTCGCAGTTATAGTAAATGTATTTTTTCTTCTTACCACCAGAACCTTTGCATTTCATTATTCTTCCACATTTAGGACATCTAAGTTTTTGAAAGAACAAGTAAGTTCTATCTCTTGTATAAGTTCTTTGATTCTTGCATTTTTGATCTTGGCATTCTTCCCACATAGCACGACTAATTATTGGATCAACTACATTCATATATATAATTGGGTCTTTACCAATTTTATGTT
>CAZCLV010000061.1:0-5302 GCA_964499645.1 uncultured Mycoplasma sp. | reverse complement strand
GTTGGAAATGTAAAACTGACTCTCACAGCAAAACAGCCTTATGAAATTCATGCCACAGAAATGATTCTTGAGGGGGATTCTCCTGAGGATTATCCTATTCAACCCAAACGTCACAGTCGTGAATTTTTGCGAGAACAAGCAACCCTTAGAATGAGAACTAACTTGTTTTCTGCTGTTTTCCGGGTTCGAAGCCTACTCGCTCGTGCCATTCATGATTTCTTCCAAACACAAGGATTTGTTTATGTTCATACTCCCATCATCACGGCAAGTGATGCCGAAGGGGCAGGAGAAATGTTTCAAGTAACAACACTTGATTTAAATAAAATAAAAGATTCAAAAGAAGTTGATTATTCAAAAGATTTCTTTGAAAAACAAACACTATTGACCGGTTCTGGTCAATTACATGGTGAAACAATGGCAATGGCATATAAAAAAATATATACTTTTGGACCGACATTTAGAACAGAAAATTCAAATACAAAAACACATGCAAATGAATTTTGGATGATTGAACCAGAAATTGCATTTTGTGATTTAAATGGAATAATGGATGTTGAAGAAGATATGCTGAAATATATTGTAAAATATGTTTTAAGGGAATGTAAAACAGAAATTGAATTCTTAAATAAATTTGTAGAACAAGGTTTATTAGATAAATTAACTAAACTAGTAGATAGTAAATTTACAAGAATATCTCATGAAGAAGTTATTACTATTTTAAAAGAAGCAAAAGTAAAATTTGAGTTTGAGCCAAAATATGGGGAAGATATTGCTAAAGAACATGAAAAATATATTACTGAATACTTTAATGGACCTGTATTTATTACAAATTGGCCTAAAGATATAAAAGCATTTTATATGAAACAAAATAGTGATGGTAAAACAGTTGCAGCAGTAGATTTAGAAGTTCCAGGAGCAGGAGAATTAATGGGTGGTTCACAAAGAGAAGAAGATTACGAAAAACTTATTAATAGAATGAAGGAATTAAATATAAAAGAAGAAGGAATGGAATGGTATTTGAATCTAAGAAGATATGGTGGATGTGTTCATTCTGGATTTGGAATGGGATTTGAAAGATTATTAATTTATCTTACAGGTGTTGAAAATATTAGAGATGTAATACCATATCCTAGAACTACAAAAAACTGTGATTTTTAAAAAAGACATTTGTCTTTTTTTTTGTAAAGAAATATGTTATTATTGTCTTATATGGTAGGTGAATAATTATGGAAGAAGAAAATAATATACCAGAAGAAAGTTATGGTTCCGAAGGAGAAATAAGTAACTTAGGAAAAAATGCTGCAACAAATGTAAATAATGGTATTCAAAATAGCGTAAATAATTTTAATAAATTAAGAAATAATAATGGTATAAAATCAACCAATAAGTCATTAGGAAATTCTCCAGATGGTACTACTAATTTAAATAATGGGGGACAAACGCCTACTCAAGGTCAGATGCCAACGACTAACTCTAAAGATGATGAAAATCAGAATTCACTTAAAAAGAAAGAAAAGCCATTAGGAGATAATGATAGTAATGGGTTAAAATCAAAAGAAAAAAATAATGAAAAAGGCTCTATTGATGGCAAGAAAAATACTAATAAAAAAAGTTCTTCAAGTGGTACAACTTCTTTAGAAAAAAAAGAAAAAGATGATAATTTATTAAAAAAAATATTTGGTTTAGGAAATAAATCTGGAAAAGCATCTGATAAAGCAACAATATCTATAAAAATTAAAATGTGGTTAACAATAGGTATAATTGCTATAGTAGCTGCTCTAGCACTATTTTTGATAATATTTTTAACTACTACTGCAATACCTGCTATATTTAATGGTATTAAATATCCTGGTTTTCTATGCGAAATATCTAATCCATTACCAGAAGGAGATGTTTCTTCAATATATTCTTGGAGAAATTTAAATGGCGTAGCTAATGCACATAAAGGAATTGATTTAACGGCTTCTAAAGGAACAGAAGTAAAGGCGGCAGCAACAGGTAAAGTTGTTGAAGTAAACTATGATGAAACTGGTTATGGTTACTATATTATAATTGATCATGAAGAATATGAAAACTATAATTATAAAACTGTATATGCACATATGTGTCAACCAACTTATGGAAAAAAAAGTACAGAAAGTGATAAAAAAAATGTTAATAAAGCAGATGTAGATGAAGATGAACAAGAGGTATATTATTATCCAAAATCATGTTTTAGTGGAAATAAGCCTAGTACTACAATCAATGTATTAGAAGTTGGAGATGAGGTTACAGAAGGACAAGTAATTGGATATGTTAATTCAACAGGAACATCAACAGGAAATCATTTGCATTTTGAAATAAGAAAAAATGGTAATCAAATCAGTCCAAATAGATTTTTTGGCTATCAAGATGTAACAGGTTCATGTAATCCACATGTAGAAGATGTAACTTTAGATAAAATTCAAGAGTTAAAATGTGATGAAAAAATTATTGAAGAAGATGACTTTAGAACATATTGTAAGATTGAAAATGTTTGTGGAGGTTCATCTGTTGGTGGAGAATTACCAAAACTAGTAGATTCATCTTCAAAATATGAATGTGCAGCGGGTGTATATAATTATTTTGTACGATATTTAAAAAACGACCAAGAAACATTTAGCAAATTTTCACAAATTTCTGGGGATGCAAGAGATTATTGGAATAAAAATGAATCATTATCTTTATTTTCAACTAGTACTCAACCAATCCCAGGTTCAATTTATTATACAAACTTTTCAAACTCGAAGGATTCAGCAGGGAATTCATATGGACATGTATTTGTTGTTATTGGTGTTGATGGAGATAATGTAGAAGTATTTGAATGTAATTATGATCACAATAAATCATGTCATTATATAACATATTCTGCTTCTAGTTTAGCAGGTAAAACAGGTTTCAAAGGATACATCAATATTTTAGGATGTGGGAGTGGTGAAATATCTGGAGGAGCTGGATGCTCTGGTGAGCCAATTACCAACTATAATTTTACAGTAGATGATAATAATAAATTACCTGCTGATTATGTCCCTTGCTTGACAACAGTGGGTGGTGTACAAGTTGAGGCAACGGCAGCAAAAGAATTAGAAAAAATGATAGAAGCAGCAGCAACAGCTGGCGTTACTTTAACACCAGCTTCTGGATATAGGACCTATGAATGGCAAAAAAATTCAAAAGAAAGAAAATGTCCTCCTGCTGTTAGCAATATAGCTTTAGATTGTTTACAAACAGCAAATCCTGGTGCTTCTGAGCATCAAACTGGCTTGGCAATTGATTTTGCAGGAGTTAACACTACCTCTGGACTTTTATGTAATAGTGGCTCTTCCATAGCAGATGGAAAGATAAAGGAGGGAACAATTACATGTGGATCAATAGATAAAGTCACATATGATTGGTTACAAAAAAATTCAAAAGCATATGGCTTTTATATGAGCTATCCTCAAGGTACTACTTCAACATATGGACCAGAACCATGGCATTATCGTTATAGGGGAAAATAGGTGATTTTATGAAAAAAAATAATTACTTAAAACTATTTTTCTTATTATTTATTTGTTTAATTGTTTGCGGATGTTCTGGTAAATATACATTAGATATGCAAACAAATATAATTAAAGAAATAGTTAGTTTTTCTGAAAGCAACATAGTATTAAAACAAAATATAATTACAAAGTTAGAATCGGGTTATTCCGAAGTATTAGAATGTTTTGAAGATAATTATTCTTGTAAAGAAAAGATTTATAATAATAATACTATTGGTCAATTAAAAGAATATGCAAATACATTTGAGCAAAATTATATTGAAGATAATTTATCTTCTTATAATGATAAAACTATATTAGGCTCAAATATAAAAGATATGCAATCAATTGAAAAAGAAGGTAATAATTATATATTTTCATATAATAATCCAATTTTAAATTATAATTTTGATATTAGTTATTTATCGAAAATTTTTAATAACTATAAAATTATAGAAGATAATGATTTAATTACTATTTCAATTTCATCTTTTAATAAAGATTTAAATAATAAATTATCTGATTATACTTTTGAAATTGTTTCAAAATATGCTTCAAAAGAAAATAATGCAGATAAAATTAACACTAATAAAGATTCTTACAGTTATATATGGAATTATGATAATAGTTCAATTAATAATGCAAATATTCAGATTGTTTTAAATAAAAAAGAAGAATTTGAAATGCATGAAAAAAAAGAAAATAGATATATTTACTTAATAATTATAGGTAGTATTATAGCAATAGGATTAATAATCTTCTCATTTATATCCTTAAAATCTAAAAAAAATAATAAAATTTAAGTATAAAAAAAATAATTCTTCTCATTATATAAATGGGAGGAATTTTTTATGAAAAAAGTTTTGGTATTTCTTGCGTGTTTTATGTCAATATTAATATTTTCTGGATGTGATTTAAATAATACTCCAACAAAAAAAGTTGAAGCATATTTAAATAATTATCGTAATTTAGATGCAGCGGTTGTAAATCAATTAGATGAAACAGTCAATGTAGATACAATTATGGATGTAACACAAAAAAATAATTATAAGGATATTTTAAAAAAACAATATAAAGATTTAACTTATACAATAAAGGATGAAACAATCGATGGTAATACTGCTAAAGTAAAAGTTGAAATAGAAGTTTATGATTATTATAAGTTAACAAATGAAGCTGATAAATATTATGCAACAACACCAGATGAATTTAAAGATGAAAATGGAAATATTGTCGAAACAAAATATATTGATTATAAGATTAACAAAATGAAAGATTATAAAGAAAGAGTAAAATATACAATTGATTTTACTTTAACAAAAACAGATAGAACTTGGGTATTAGATAACATTACTGAAGAAACTAGACAAAAAATACATGGATTATATGCATATTAGGACAATTTTGTCCTATTTTTTTTTATTTATTCATATTTTTATATAGGTGACTAAAATGAAAAAGATTATTGTTTCTTTAATTTGTTTTTTTTGTAGTATAAAGAGTGTATTTGCAAATTATATTGTAATGGATATGGATAGTAAAAGAATTTTTTATGAAAAAAATATAAATGAAAAACAATTAATTGCATCAACAACAAAAATTATGACAGCAATATTAGCAATAGAATCAAACAAATTAGAGGAAGTAGTAACAGTAGGGGATGAAGTACTAAAGATGTATGGTTCTAATACTTATATAGAAGTAAATGAAAATATACTTTTATTAGATTTAGTATATGGATTACTATTAAGAAGTGGTAATGA
>CAZCLV010000060.1:0-5535 GCA_964499645.1 uncultured Mycoplasma sp. | reverse complement strand
GAATATATATCAACTACATCCCAACCATTATTAACTGCAAACTTAACACACATACTTCTTTGATTTACTATACTATCACTATCATCATTTTTATTAGTCTTAAATCTATCTTCATCAGATAATCTACAATATACACCTACTTTCTCTATCATAGTTATTCCTCCATTATTAATCTTGAATAACTAGATATCACAAATACATTATATACTAGTTCAAGCATTTTTTAAATCTTGATTCTCCATATTTAGTATTATATTAATTAGTTTCCTATTAAATATCTCTTTTATTTCATCTTTTGTTAAAATCTCTTTACTTTTATATTTGTATGTTACATTATATACTACCTCCATCTTAATTCCCCCTTTTGTATTAATTATAAATAATACCCTCCATAAATTATATTCATATATCAATCCTCACTTTCATTTATTTAAAATCTTTTAGTAAATCTTCCATTTCTTTTATTTCTTCCAGAGAAGCTTTCTTACTTTCACACATTTCAGGATGCTCCATCCATATTGGGACTGGATTATTACTAATATTATTTTTCTTTTTATATTTAGTCTTTATATTATGGTCGCAATTTTCTGCGTATAGATAGGTGCAATTTCTTGCTTCATTAGTAGAATTATCTTCTACTAATACCTTTTCTTTATTTAGATATATATGTCTTTTTTTATCAATATATTTTATTATTATATATTTATTCAATTTTAACTTTTTTAATGAATCCGTTATTGTTCTAGGTGAAACTCTAATTCTCATTCCTAAATATTTATTACTAGCAAAACAATAGTTATTCTTAAAAGATAATGAAATTATTAATCCTAATACTAATTTATCAGCTTGTGATAAATTATCATCTATTAAAGATAAATCAGGAACCATAATAAACTCACCTTTTAATCGCATAGTTCTCCTATATTTATTTTGATAATATTCGGGTTTACCGAATTCATTTATTCTATATATCTTATAGAAAAGGTACTAGCATAAGACTTATTCTTACTGTACCTACATTACTAATGTATTTTTAACAGTTTAGTAATGATATTGTATACATCCCTTGTGAGTATTCTTTATATACTATATATTTAAATTTTTCTAATCTTTGAAGATTATTTTTTAATCCTGGATTTTTCATTTTAACTACTTGTTGTATTTCACCAACATTTATATTCGTTATTATTCTTTCACTTCCTTTAGAATAAATATAAGCATATATTAGTTTTCCCTCAGGTTTTATTCTTTTGTCTTTCCATATTTTATCTGGAACTCCATGGATATTTGTTTTCAATCATATCTTCTCTCCTTTCCTTACAAGAAACATTTTTTAATATTAATGTTTCCTTTTGTCAACATCAATATAACATAGTAATTATTACCTTGTCAATACTTTTAGAAACACTTTTAACATTTTTGTTGACATTTGGAAACTATTATAGTATTATTATGTTGTGAGGTGATAGTATGCAAGAAAACGGAACTATTGGAAAGATAATAGCAGAAGCTAGAGAAAATGCTGGATTATCTCAAAGACAACTTGCAAAAGTTGCTAAAATCAGTAATTCAGAATTATCTAAAATAGAGTCTGGATTAAGACAAGATCCAAATCCAAAAACATTAAGAAAAATTAGTAAATATATAGATATTAATTATAATGACCTAATGTATATGATTGGTTTAGGAGTTCAAGTAAGTGCTTTAAATCCATACTTATTGGATCATTACGCCAACTTAAAAGGCAATGAATTAGATGATGCTTTGTTTACTGCTTTAGCTAGTATAAAAAATAATGATATTATTATTGAGTCATTGCAAAAAAGAATTGATAACGAAAAACTTAAAGA
The DNA here is from genome assembly GCA_964499645.1 of uncultured Mycoplasma sp. GTDB lineage: Bacteria > Bacillota_I > Bacilli_A > RF39 > UBA660 > CAG-611. The sequence continues at coordinate 3,685 of CAZCLV010000060.1, read as the reverse complement.
AGAAGATAAGAATGTATTAGAAGAAACTATTGAGGATTTAAAATACCAAAGTAATACTAATCAAGAAATAATTAAGCTTTTAGAAAGTAATAAGGTCAAAGAGAGGTTACAAAATGAAAAAAATAAATAAGTATTTAAATAAGACTCAAATAATTAGTTGTGTACTTTCATTTATAGCATTATGTCTTGTACTGATATTTCCTACATTAAAAATAAATAGTTTATATTGGATATTTATATCAACTGGTTTATTAGGAAATTACTACTTTTTAAATAAATGGTCTAAAGATGGAATTACTTGGTTTAGAAAAGCTGATAAAAATTATGATAAAAATATTACTAGAAAACCATCTGATGCTACTTTCTTTATAGTTGGTTTTTATACAATTATAATTTGTATAATATATGTATTAGATACATTCTTTAAAGCAACAAGTAATTATGTATTAATGATTATTTTATTTATATTATCTTTAATTGTTTTATATCTATTAGTAGTAATAACTGATAAAACTAATAAAAAGATAAGTAAAATCATTCCAAAAAATAAGTCTATACTTTAAATTGTATAGACTTATTTTATTAAAAAGACGAGATACGTTTTGTTTGCTTGCAAATGAAAGTAGCGATAGTCTTTTTATTTTTTATCAAAAATAATTTGATAAAAAAACAATATAAGGCTTACAATTAGTTTGCATTATATTGTTATATAGGGTTTCAAAAGGGATTACCCTTTGCACACCCGTTATTGGCTCTGCCAATATCGTAGTGTGTTACTAAAATGGAATTTTTAGTTACTTTAAACCAATTTGTGTTTTATTAATAAGCTTGTCATCTTGAATAGTTACATTAGCATTTGAAATTCCATCTTTACCATACCACGAATATATCGTCATTTTAGAACCTATTAATTCTGTTTCAGAATAAACAGTACCATCACATCCAACAATGTTTTTAACTTCTTCATAAGTCATGCCGGTTTTTATTTCATTAAATTCTTCCATTGAAATATAACATTTATTTTCAGAATCACCATTATTTTGAATTTCTGATATTCCAATTAATATGAAACAAACACTAATTAATAGAATTAAAAAAATAGATATTTCCTTTTCATAATAATTTGACTGTTTTTTTCCACAATTTGGACAAATTTTTATTTTTGTATCCATTTCAGCTTTACAATTAATACATTTTTTCATTTTTTCACTCCTTAATTTATTTAAATTAATATTTTTTATCTGTAAATTTAACTAATACTTCTCGTGGGTAAGAACCTTTGGCATGTCCAATAATTCCTTGTTCCTCTAACAAATCTATAATATGAGCTGCTCTGTTATATCCAAGTCTAAATCTTCTTTGAAGTAAAGATGCACTGGCTTTACCACTGGATACTACAAATTCGACTATTTCATTATAAAGTGGATCGACATATTCATCACTAGGATTATTTAATTTTATTTCTTGATCACTTTGTAAAAAAACTGATGAATAATTTGCTTTTCGTTCTTTACAACAATAGTCGACAATTTTGATAATATTATTATCAGTAATATATGGGGCTTTAATCTTCACAGTTGATTCATTTAATCTCGATGTATATAATGCCATTCCATATCCTTTTAGTTGTTCAGCCCCATTAGTATTTACAATAAGTTTAGAAGCTTTAGAACTTGCAACTCTAAAACTTAATCTTGCGGGGAAATTCAAATTTGAAACTGTTGGAATTACTTGAGTGGATGGATAATTTACAGAAATAATTAAATATATATTTACTTTCCAACCACTAGATGTAATAAACTCAATAGATTTATTAATGGAATCAGAATTGTATAACATACTAAACTCATCTATTACAACTATCCAATCTAAATATTTGCTATGTGTATCAAATTTATTATTATATAAATCTAAACTTTTAACACTGCTTTCTTGTAGTTTAAACATTCTTATTTCAATTTCTTTGCATATTTTATTCAAAACTGTATTTAATTCATTTGAATCAGAAATTATAGGGCATAATAAATGAGGGATTCCATTATAAACCGCATAATCTACTTTTTTAGAATCAAATATAACTAATTTAATTTCAGCTGGAGTTTTACTTAATAATATACTTGATATTATTGTATTTATATATGATGTTTTTCCTGACATTACTGTCCCGCCAATTAGTAAATTTGGCATTGTACTTATATTTTCAAAAACAATATCATTATCATCTTGATTTAATCCTATTGGTATATTAAGTTTCTTATCCATTTTCATCTTTTCTATAAAAGGAATTATGCCTTTAGAAATATCATCTTCAAGAATAGTTAAGTTCGGCAATTTATAATTACTATTAACTAAACATTTATCTTCTGACTTTTTATCTAAATTAACGTTATTATCAATTTTTGCTTTTAATTCAGAAACACTAGTAATTATTAAGCTTTCTTTTTGAACAATATGTTCTTTTTCTTCTAATTTATTATTATGTTTTCCTAATACTTTATTTAAAATATTATTTATTATTGTTTCCATAAGACCCCTCTTTTCTCTTTATTTAACTAATTTTAATAATGATTCTTTTTTATCCTTAATACTGATATTTCTAAAAAATTTATATATACCATTATTAATTGCAATATCGCATAATGTAATGGCATCATTGTAATTTTTTTCCTTTTCATAGTAAGAAATTATCTTTCGGAAAATTGGGTATTCTTTATTTCCTTTATCACTGTATTCATACTTTCCACTAAATCCAATACCATTTAATTCAGTATAATAATTTAAAATTTTTGAATATAAATTTATATCTGATAAACAGTAAGTTACAAAATTAGTTTTATTTTTTTCAATTTCTGGTTCGTGCTTTATATTATACTCGTAAAAATCAATATTTTCTAAAAATTCTCTATGACATTCAAAAACATCTTTATACTTTTCTCTTAACTGCATACTCTTTTTTTCTAATTCCGGATAATACTTGCCATTTATAAATCCACTTTGATAACTGTCATACCCATCAAAATAATGTTTATTAATACCTTTAGTTTTATTTTCATACTCTAATAAATAATTATCGACAAGTAGCTTATAATTACTATTATTTTGGTAATTTTTGTTCTTTTTCCCGTTATTCAATACTTCAATTGCTTGTTTTAATTTGCCTCTTTTTTTATAAAATTTTGCTAAAAGAACATTCCCATTAGGAACTATAGTATTTAATTCAAATATCTTCTTATATATCATTTCTTCATTATCATAATCTTTCAAATGGCAATATGCCTCGGCTAAATATTGTAACATTATTCCAGTGTGAACTTTTTTTCCATAATCTTTTCCTTTTTCTAGTGTAAAAGCCTTATTTATATATGCTTTTTCATACAAATCATTATTTAAATAAAGCTTAATACTTTCAATTCTTTCATTTGAGTATTCCATTTTATTAAATGACCATGCTAACGCTTTTATATATCTAGTTTGTGGAGTATCAACATCACCACATAACTTAACTACTATTTTTAATATTTCTGCCCTATCATTATTATTTTCTCTCCATATAGATTCACATTTTAATTTATCATGCTCTAATGTACTTTTACCTGCATAAAAAGTTGACATTAATGACTCAGCTAATTTAGGGTCAACATTCATAAACTCCTCCTAAAATAATTTAATTTTTCTTTTCTTAATT
>CAZCLV010000059.1:0-5580 GCA_964499645.1 uncultured Mycoplasma sp. | reverse complement strand
GAGCACTTGACTGTTAATCAAGGGGTCCTAGGTTCAAGTCCTAGTTGGGGCGCCACTAATTTTGGCCTGTTGGTGAAGTGGCTTAACACACCGCCCTTTCACGGCGGGATTCATGGGTTCGAACCCCATACAGGTCACCAAATATGAAATAAATCAACTATGTTGATTTTTTTGTTATATGATAATGATTTACATTTTTGAGCAAAAGCTTTATAATATTAGACATTGGAGGAAATTTATTAAAAAAATATATATAGCTGGATTTGATGTCTTTGCACCAAATGCAAAAGAAATAGGAGAAAAATATAAAGAAATCTGTGAAGCAAATGATTTTATAGGATTATATCCGTTAGATGGAGTTGCAAATGGATCACATAATATTTTTTTGGCTGATATTTCTTTAATTGATGAGTGCGATATAATAGTGGCAAATTTAAACTCTTTTAGAGGTGATGTAATGGATGATGGAACAGCATTTGAATTAGGATATGGATTTGCAAAAAAGAAAACTTTATATGGTTATATGGATGACACTCGTGATATGATAGAAAAACTAGGAAATATAGATAATCAAGGATATTTAGTTGAAAACTTTAATAATCCAATAAATTTGATGATTGCAGAATCAACTACAATAATGCAAGGTGATTTTGAAAATTGCATAAAAAATTTGAGAAAACTATATAATAATAAATTTCAAAGAATAAAAAAATAAATCAACTTAGGTTTTAAGTGATAAAGTAAAAGTAGACACAAATAAAAAGGATTATTGAAAATACATCATTAGAAAAAATTGCAAAAAAAAGGGTTTTTGAATAAAATCTTTTTTTGTAAATTTTATGTAAAAATAAAAACAATTTTTTTTATAAATAAAACATTATCAAATAATAATGCTATAATTATAGTAATTGGAGGACATTATGGATTTAGTAATACTTATTGCATTATTAGTTATAGTAATAGCAGTATTTCGTGATATAAAATGGGTAACTTATATAATTGGAATAATAGAAATATTTTTAAGGTTAATAAATTATATTGGAAATAACATAGGAATAGAAAAGTTTCAAACTTTTGTAAATAATATTTTTCCAAATTCTATATTTTCAATAATAGATAAATATACTACTGGACTAATTAATACAATCCTTACTTGGGGATTAGTAATTTTCCTAGTTTGGTTTCTAATTTATTTAATATTATATTTGTTTAAAAGAAAGTAGAATAATTCTATTTTTTTTGTTATAATAAAATGGATGAAATGAGATGGTATTATGATATATTTAGATTATTCAGCAACTACTCCAGTTAATGAAGAAGTTTTAGATAGTTTTGTAAAAGTAACAAAAAATTATATAGGCAATCCAAACTCTTTACATAAATTAGGCTTAGAAGCAAAAAAAATAATAGATGATGCTACAAAACAAGTAGCAAATATATTAAAAGTAAAAGAATCAGAAATAATTTATACAAGTGGAGCAAGTGAAAGTAATAATACTGCTATAAAAGGTATATGTCTAAAGTATCAAAATCGTGGTAAACATATAATAACAACTAAATTAGAACATTCGTCTGTAGTAGCACCAATTTCATATTTACAAAATTTAGGATTTGATGTTGATTTTGTTAATATAAAAGAAGATGGACTAGTAGATTTAGATCATTTAAAACAACTTTTAAGAGATGATACAATACTAGTAAGCATTACAAGCGTTAATAGTGAAGTAGGAATAAGACAACCAATAAATGAAATTGCTAAAATAGTTAAATCTAATCCAAAAACATTTTTTCATTCTGACATGACTCAAAGTATTGGAAAAGAAAAAGTAGATCTTAGTAATATAGATTTAGTATCTTTATCTGCTCAAAAGTTTTATGGTATTAAAGGTATTGGATGTTTAATAAAAAAAGAAAATATAGTAATTGATTCTTTAATACATGGAGGAAAATCTACTACTATATATAGAAGTGGAACTCCAGCAACAGGATTAATTGTTTCACTATCAAAAGCTTTAAGATTAATATATGAAGATTTTGATTCTAAAACAAATTATGTAAAAGAATTAAATAAATATTTACAAGAACAATTAAATGATATTGAACAAGTTCATATTAATAGTACAATAAACTCATTACCTCATATTTTAAATATAAGTATTAAAAATATAAAAGCGGAAACAATGCAACATGCCTTAGAAATGGAAGATATTTATGTATCTACTCAAACAGCATGTTCTACTAATAGCAATATTTCACAAGCAGTATATACAATAACTAAAAATGAAGAATATGCAGCACATAGCTTAAGAATAAGTTTAAGTCATTTAACAACAAAAGAAGAAATAGATACTTTTGTAAAAGTATTAAAACAAAAAATAAAGGAATTAAGTTGATGAAAGTAGTAAAAATAAATGCAATATGGTGCAGTGCTTGTTTAGTAATGAATAAAACATGGAATAATATTTTGAAAGAAAAAAATATAGAGACAATTAATTTAGATTATGATATTGATAGTGAAGAAGTTAAAAAATATAATCCAGGTGAAAAATTACCAGTTTTTATATTTTATAAAGATAATAAAGAGATAAAAAGAATAGTGGGAGAAAAAAGTTTTAAAGAAATGATGACAATAATAGAGGAGTTAAAGTAATGAAAAAAGTATTAAAAAGTATATTATTTATATGTTTATTTTTTATTGGAATAAATTTTGTTTCTGCTAAGGAAGCAACATTATATTTCTTTTATGGACAAGGTTGCCCTCATTGTGCAGATGAAAAACCATTTTTAGATGAAATGGAAAAGAAATATAAAGATTTGACAATTAAAAGATATGAAGTTTGGTATGATGAAGATAATCAAAAATTAATGCAAAAAATGGCAAAAGATGAAAATATTAGTGCAGAAAGAGTTCCATTTACATTAATAAATGGTGAATACTTTTTTGGATATTCAACCACTTATGCCACAAAACTTGAGAATATGATAAAAAAGGCAATTGAATATAAAGATCCTATTATAGAAGGAACTTCAAATGACCCAATTAAGGAAGATAATAATATTTTTGATTTACCACTTATTGGTAAAGTAAATGTAAAAAAAGTATCATTAGGGCTAATGGCAATGATTATTGGTTTAGTAGATGGATTTAATCCATGTGCTATGTGGGTATTAATATTTTTAATTACAATGCTTATTGGAATGAAAGATAGAAAGAAAATGTGGATATTAGGATTAGGATTTATACTTACTTCTGCTATAGTATATTTATTAATAATGATGTCTTGGTTAGAAATTGTTGTAAATATTGGAATGACTGTATGGATTAGAAATATTATTGCTGGTGTAGCAATAGTAGGATCAATAATAAATTTAAGAGGTTTTTTTAAATCAAAAGATAATGGATGTACAGTAGTAGATGACAAAAAAAGATCAAAAACATTTGAAAAAATAAAAAAATTTGCAAGAGAGAAAAATTTATTTTTAGCACTTTTAGGAGTAATAGGATTAGCTATTAGTGTTAATTTAATTGAATTAGTATGTTCAGCAGGATTACCTATTATATTTACACAAATTCTTGCTTTAAATGAAGTAGGAACAATTGGTTCATTATTATATACATTATTATATATACTATTCTTTTTATTAGATGATTTAATAATTTTTATAATTGCAATGATAACACTAAAAGTAAGTGGAATATCTACTAAATATACAAAATATTCTCACTTAATAGGTGGAATAATTATGTTAATAATTGGATTATTATTAATATTTAAACCAGAATGGATAATGTTTAATTTTTAAAAAAATACAAAAGATATAATTAAATAACTATATCTTTTCTTTAAAAAAAATATTTTATAGATTAATAATTTGAATTTCAAGTATTTTAGTATTTCCCTTTCTTATATAATTTATATAAAAAAATTATAATTTTGTGTTAAAATATAGTTGGTGATATATATGAATTTAAAAAAGGAAAAATGGACTTTAAAAGATAAGGAAGAATTTCAAGTATATTTAAAAAGTTTTGAAAATAAGGATAAAACTGAATGGGCAAAAAATATTTTAAAAACCAATATGCCTGTTTTAGCTATTAAAACCCCAATTATGAAAGATATAATTGATAAAATATCTAAAGGAAATTATTTATCTTTTTTAGATTTAATGATTTGGGAATACTATGAAAACACTCCAATAAATGGAGCGTTAATATCAAAAATAGATGATTTTAAAACTATGAAAAAGTATTTAGATATTTATTGTAGTAAAGCAGATAACTGGGCTACAATAGATACAGTGAAATTTAATATAAAAAATAAAGAAAAAGAATTCTTTGATTTAGTAAATGAATATATTAAAAGTGAATATACATTTACAAGAAGAATGGGTATAAATATTTTATTTAATTTTGTGAAAACGGATAAATATATTGAAGAAATATTTAATATTTTAGATATGTTTGAAAATGAAGAAGAATACTATGTAAATATGATTAATGCTTGGATATTATGCGAAATGATGATTCAACATAGGGAAGAAACAATTAAATATTTAGAAAATAATAAATTGAATAAGTTTACAATAAATAAAGGTATTCAAAAATGTAGAGATAGTTATAGAGTAACAAAAGAAGATAAAGAAATGTTATTAAAATATAAAAAATAAAAAACAATCAATTAATAAAAAAGATTGTTTTTTATTTAAAGTATTAAAACTGTAAACAAAAAATTTTTTTTCTTTATATTTTTTTAAAATATGTTAAAATGATAATATAGGAGAGTTGATAATATGTTTAATTTAAATAATAAAGTTGCAATTATTACAGGGGCTTCATCTGGACTTGGTGCTGATGCAACAATAGCGCTTGCCAAACAAGGAGCAGACATAGCAATATTAGATATAAATGAAAATAAACTAGCAGATACAAAAAGATTAGTAGAAGAAACAGGAAAAAAATGTATTTCTTTTGTATGTGATGTAACAGATGAAAATAAAATAAAGAGTACAATAGAAGAAATAATTAAGTATTATGGTAAAATAGATATTTTAATAAACAATGCTGGTATAGCAGTTGGTGGAGGAGTTGAAACATTAACAGAAGAAGAATGGGATAAATCAATGAATATTAATGTTAAATCAATGTTTTTAATGAGTAAATATGTTGTACCTGGAATGAAAGAAAGAAAATATGGTAAAATTGTAAATATTGCAAGTGTTAATTCTGTTATAGCAGATAAATCACCAATGTTTATAAGACATAGTTATAATGCATCAAAAGCAGCAGTTTTGGGATTAACAAAAGGAATGGCTGCAAGTTATGCAATGTATGGTATAACAGTAAATGCAATTGGACCTGCTTTATTTGAAACAGGAATGACTAAAGATACATTATTTAAAAGTGAACAATTTTTAAAGTTCTATGATTATATGATTCCAATTAATAGACCTGGTAATAAAGGAGAATTAAATGGTACAGTAATTTATTTAGCAAGTGATGCATCAAGTTATGTTACAGGACAATTTATTTTAGTAGATGGTGGACTAACTATAATATAAAAACAGTATTATAAAATACTA
>CAZCLV010000058.1:0-5585 GCA_964499645.1 uncultured Mycoplasma sp. | reverse complement strand
TAGTTCTAGGTCTTAAATAAGCTTGTTCTCTTAAAAATTCCATTGAATGCTTTTTTGGTTGTATTGGATAATCATCTGGACAATCTCCAAGTAATTTAATACTTGTTACTTTTACTTCAAAATCTTGTCCTACTCCTTCTGATTTTATTACAATACCATTCACTTCAATTGCAGACCCAATATGTAATTTTTGTATATTTTCAAAATCACATAAACTATCATTATATACTAATTGTATATGTTTAAAACAAGTACCATCTGAAAAATCAATAAACCCAAATTCTTTTTGTTTACGATGATTTCTAATCCAACCACATATAGTAATTTCTTTTTCCATATAGTTATCTACTTCTTCATATAATTTTTTAATATCCATAATTATCCTCCTTTATATTAAAAAAACGCCCTTGTATAAGGACGTGATTACGCGGTACCACCTTAATTAATGTATAAATACATATCTCTTTTACATAACGGTTTAATCCGGCTTAGTCTACTTTATTCTTTAAGCAACTTGAAAGTGTTATTCATTTAATACTTATTATTAGTTTACACCACACACTAACTCTCTTTAAATAGTTGTTAAATTACTTTTCTTTCTCCAACGTTTATGCTTAAAGTTTAATATAATTTATTAAATTTGTCAATATTCTTCATTAATTATGTTTTCAATATTTACTATTTTATATCCCTTTTGTTTAATATAGTTAATAATGGTATTTAAATTTTTTATTGTATAACTATTTATATCTAATGTATAAATACCACCATTTTGTAACTTATCTTTTATATCAGAATATCCGTTTATATTAGAAATAACAGTTGATTTTATTGTATACATCCTTAAATTACTGCATATTCTTAATACTTCTAAATTATCAGTTTCTACATAACAAAAATGATTTTTTTGTTTGCTTACTCTATCAATAATACTATTGGTATATTTTATAGTATTTTTATTATATTCTTTATCATATCCAAGATTACCTATAAAATGATCATAACTTTTTATTTTTATTAATTCATCTATATTATTTTCATATACTTTTCCATCTATAAAAAAATTAACAATTGTATTATTACTTTTTAGTATTTTCAATAAATTATCTATATTAATAGTTTCATTTACTTTAAATACAATAACAATTTCTTTTTTATTTTTATTACCATTTATAATAAATTTATCATAATTGTCTTTTATACTAATTTTTGGCATTTCAGAAATAAAAGTATATAGGTTGACATTATACTCTCCTAATTCTTTCATTTTATAATAACTACTTTCTACATCAACTTTTATACCATTTAAACCAGGAATAATATAATTATTACTTATAACTGCATCTATTGCATTAAAAACAAAGTTTTCTTTTGAATTATTTATTTCAACCATAATTGGATCTTTACTTTTAGATAATTCTACCATTTTATTTGTATAATAAAAACTAAAAGCTGTTAATAAACATATTCCTATCATATTTAATATTTTTTTCATAAAACTCACCTAATAAACTTTATGATAGAAAAAAAGATATTTAACAAAAAAATATCTTTTATTTCTGACATTTTGGACAGTAATAAGTACCTCTACCATTAACTTTTATTTTTAAAATCTTACTTTTACATATATTGCATTCTTCATTTTCTCTACTATGAACAAAAAGATTATTTTGAAATTTGCCAGCAACTCCTTCTTCAGAAGTATAACTTCTTATTGTAGTGCCACCTAATTTAATAGCATTTTCTAATACTTTTTTAGTATTTTCAATAATACTTTCTAATTCACTATTTTCTAGTTCATTAACTTTCTTTAAAGGATTTATTTTACTTAAAAATAATATTTCATCAGCATAAATATTACCTATTCCTGTAATTATTGTTTGATCTAATAAAATTGTTTTTATAGAATTTTTTTTATTTTTAAATCTTTCTTTTAAGTAATTTTCATTTAGTTTGTTATCCCAGGGTTCTAAACCCAATTCATATAATGGAGAATTTTTTGAATATAAATCATCTTTTTTTAGTAAGTACATTTTTCCAAACTTTCTTACATCTTTATATCTCAATTCCATATCATTTAGAATAAAAATAATATGCTCATGTTTTTCTAATATATCATCATTATCTCTATATAAATACTTTCCTTCCATTCTTAAATGGCTCAATAGATAGTAATCGTTTAAACAAAATATTAACCATTTACCATATCTTTTTATATCCAAAATAGTTTGATTTTTTATATTTTTTTTAACTTCATCTATACTTGGATATTCAAATATTTTAGGATAGATAATATTTATATCTAAGATTTTTTTATTTTTAACTTTATTTAATAGTTTTTTTCTTACTGTTTCTACTTCAGGAAGTTCAGGCATATTAGTCACCTCTTATTTTGCTTCATACCAATTTTTACCGCAATCTATTTCTACTTTTAATGGTACATCTAATTTATATGTATTTTCCATTATATTAGTTACTATTTCAATAACTTTATCTTTTTCTTCTTCTAAACAATCAAATACTAATTCATCATGAACTTGAATAATCATTTTTGATTTTAATTTTAATTTATTAAATTCATTATATATTTCAATCATAGCTTTTTTTAATATATCTGCTGCTGTTCCTTGAACTGGTGTATTTAAAGCCATTCTTTCACCAGATGATCTAATTATATAATTAGTATTTTGTAATTCTTCAATAACTCTTTTTCTACCAAACAGTGTTTTTACATAGCCATCTATTTGTGCTTGTTTTACTACTTCATCCATATAATTTTTTATTCCTGGATATGTTTCAAGATAATGATTTATAAATTCTTTTGCTTCTTTCACATTAATCTTTAAATCTTCTGAAAGTCCAAAACTACTAATACCATATAAAATACCAAAGTTAACTGCTTTAGCACTTCTTCTCATATTTTTTGTTACTCCAAGTTCAGGAACATGAAATATATCCATAGCTGTTTTAGTATGAATGTCCATGTTTGAATTAAATGCATCTATTAAGTTTTTAGCTTGTGACATATGTGCAAATATTCTAAGTTCAATTTGTGAATAATCGCTTGAAATTATTAATGAATTAGGACTTGCTACAAATGCTTTTCTAAATAACCTTCCATATTCTTCCCGAACTGGTATATTTTGTAAATTAGGACTTGCAGATGATAATCTACCCGTTCTTGTTAATGTTTGATTAAATATAGTATGAATTTTTCCATCTTCATGAATCATATCAAGTAAACCTACTGCATAATTACTATATAATTTAGCAAGTGTTCTATAATCTAATATTTTATCTACTATTGGATATTCATATAATTTTGATAAAATATCACTACTTGTTGAATAGTTTTTATCATTTACTTTTTTAGGGTATGGAATATCTAATTTATCAAATAATACCTTTCCTAATTGTTTAGGAGATAAAATATTAAATTCCATTCCTGCTAAGTTATAAATTTCATTAGACAAAATATCTAGTTTAATTTTAATTTCTTCTTTCATTTGATTTAAAACATCTTTTGATATATATACTCCTGTATATTCCATATCTGCTAAAACAAAAACAAGAGGCATTTCTATATCATTATAAAGACTTATATAATTATTTTCCTTTAATTCATCTAAATACTTACACCTACTATCATAAATAAATTTTGCTTTTTCAATAGCATGACTGGCAATTTTATCAATAGTTAAATCTTTATCTTTATATAATTGTTCATTAAATATAATATCATTATTACTATTATTCATTAAATATGATATATCATCTTTAGAATTGTAATTCAAAATATAAGTTTGAATCATTAAATCATCATTACAGTTTTTAATATCAATATTAAAATATTTAAATGTTACAAGTAATTTTTTTAAATCATAAGTGTATTTTTTTAAATTACTATCAAATATATTGCTTTTAGAATTTTTTAATAATTCAAATGGAATATAAATACTTTCATCTTCATTATAGATTGCAATACCTTGGATATTTTTATCATGATAATTACCTTTAATTTCAATATAAATTGCATAATCTTTATTAATATTAAAATTTTCTAATGAATTTAGTATTTTTATATCTTTTAGTTGAGCTTTTGCTTCTTTATTTCTTTCCTTTTTTAAGAATGAATAAAACTCATATTCTTCAAGTATTTCATTATAATTAGAGCTAACTCCATTATATTTAATTTTATTTAAATCAGTATCTATTGGTACTTCTTTATATATAGTTGCTAATTCATAAGAAAAATATGCCATTTCTTTATCATTAATAAGTTTTTCTTTTGTTTTACCAGATATTTCATCTATATGTTCATAAACACCATCAAGTGAATTATATTTTTGTAAAAGAGTTAAAGCAGTTTTTTCTCCTATTCCTTTAACACCAGGTATATTATCACTAGAATCTCCCATTAAAGATTTTAAATCTATCATTTTTCTTGGTTCTATTCCATACTCTTCTTTAAATGTCTTATTGTTTAAGCGAATAAAATCATTTGATTTTAATAATTTAACCTCTACATCATTTGATATTAGTTGTAATAAATCTTTATCACTGCTTATTACTGTACCAACAAAATCATCATTAATATCTACTTCTTTAGCAAAAGTACCAATTATATCATCGGCTTCATAATTATCTATTTCAAAATATTTAATTCCCATAGCTTCGCATAATTTTTTAGCTACTGGAAATTGAAGTTTTAAATCTTCAGGTGTTTCAATTCTTCCTTCTTTATAGTTTTTATATTTTTCATGGCGAAAAGTTTTGCCCTTATCAAATGCAATCATTATATATTCTGGGTTTTCATCTTTTAATATTTTATTTACCATGTTCATAAATCCATACAATGCATTAGTTGGAAATCCTTTAGAATTTCTTAAAATGTTTCCTTTATATGCAGTTGCATAATAACTTCTAAATAATAAATTGTTTCCATCTATAAGAATAACTTTTTTCATTTTTATCACCATTTTTAGTATAACATATAAAAGAAAAAAATAGGACTTTTTTTGTCCTATTTTGCTTCTTCTGAATATCTTGTTTCTCTAATTACTGTTACTTTTATAGTTCCAGGATATTGCATTTCTTTTTCTATTTTTTCTTTTATTTCTCTTGCTATTTTATGACTAGTTAAATCATCTACTTCTTCAGGTTTAACTAATATTCTAAGTTCTCTTCCTGCTTGAAGGGCAAAACTTTTTTCAATTCCCTTTATTTCGTTAGTCATTCCTTCAAGTTGTTCTAATCTTTTTATATAGTTTTCTAAAGAATCATTTCTAGCACCTGGTCTAGATGCAGATAATGAATCTGCTATTTGAACTAAAACTGCAATAATACTTTTCGCTTCTTCATCTCCATGATGTGAACCAATTGAATTAATTACTATATCATTTTCTTTGAACTTTTTAGCTAAATCAACACCAATTTCAACATGACTTCCTTCTACTTCATGGTCAATTGCTTTCCCTATATCATGTAATAGACCTGCTCTTTTTGCCAAAGAAACATTTTCTCCTAATTCAGCAGCCATAATTCCTGTAAGATTAGCTACTTCAATAGAATGTGCTAAAGCATTT
>CAZCLV010000057.1:0-5689 GCA_964499645.1 uncultured Mycoplasma sp. | reverse complement strand
AATCGTATTCACTCTAAAAAGTTTGTTGTATTAAGAATGGTGTCGTGATAGATCCTGCTTGTGGTACTGGTGGTTTTTTAATATCGGCATATAAACATATACTTCATAAAAACACAGAGGAAGGCAGTAATATATTAGGTGGCAAGTTAGATTATGATAAACGGAAACTGATACTTAAAAATATAACTGGTTACGACATAGAACCATCAATGGTTAGAATTGCTGAGATGAATATGTTTTTACATGGCGCGGATGACCCTGATATAAGGGAATATGACACATTAACTTATGATGATTATTGGGATGAAAAGTTTGATGTTATATTAGCAAATCCTCCGTTTATGACTCCAAAGGGAGGAATAACACCACACAAAAGATTTACGGTTAAAGCAAATCGTTCAGAAGTTTTATTTGTTGATTATATCGATGAACATTTGAAGTCAAATGGTAGAGCGGGAGTTATTGTTCCAGAAGGTGTGCTATTTAATTCTGCTAGTGCTTATAAAGACTTGAGGGAAAAAATTATTAAAAAAAATCTAGTAGCAATTGTATCTTTACCAAGCGGAGTCTTTCAACCTTATTCAGGAGTTAAAACTAGTATTTTATTTTTAGACAGAAAACTTGCAAAAGAAAATAAAGAAGTTTTATTTATAGATTTAAAAAATGACGGTTATAGTTTAGGTTCACAAAGAAAGCCTATAGATGGTGATGAACTTCCTGAAATAGCAAATATTATAAAAAAATTTAAAAATGGTGAGCTAATCCAAACAAAACGAGAAGAGTTTAATATTAATCTTTCTATAGTTGATAAAAAAGAAGTGTTTAAAAACGACAGTGCTTTAAATGTAAGCCAATACTTAAAAACTTCCTATATAGAAAAAGAATATGAAGATTTAGAAGTTATAGTCGCAAGATTGAAAAAACGACAAAAGGAATATGAAAAAATACTTCAGGAGATGGTAAGTTAGATGAAAACTTTAGCAGACTTTATTGATAAAAAGAATGAAAAAGCATTAAGCGGAACGTTGCCATACATTGAAATTGGTGATGTGGATGTTTTAACAAAACAATATATTTATAAAGACAAAGGTTCTGTTTCTGGTGCTATTGTTGTAGAAAAAAACGATATATTAATTTCGAGGGTTAGACCGACAAGAGGTGCAATAACTATAGTAATTGATAAAAAGGCATCTGCTTCTAATGCCTTTGTAAAAATAAGAGCTAAAAAGGGTATACATTATAAATATTTATTTTATTTATTAAATAGAGAGAATTTTTTTGTTTATTTAGGGACAAAAGAAAAGGGTGTTACATATCCTAGTTGCAGTGTTGATGATGTATATAATTATAAAGTTAATGTACCGTCATTTGACGAACAATTAAAAATAATTAATGATTTAGATTGTATTAATAAAGCTATAAACAATCGTAAAAGCCAAATGGGCGACTTAAATTTATTGATTGATAGTAAAATAAGTAATTTATATGTTAATAATGTTGAAAGATTAATTCCTTTAAAAAAATTAGTTATCAAAAACAAAAAATCAAATTTAAATATAGATAAAAACAAAGTATGGTTATTAAACTTGGATATGATAGAATCTGGGACTGGAAGAGTCATTGAAAAAAGATATATAGAGCCCAATAATCTTCCGACATCTATAAATTCTTTTAAAAAAGGGGACATCTTATATTCGAAATTAAGACCATATTTAAATAAAGTTGTTATTGCTGATGAAGATGGTGTTGGAACCTCAGAATTGATTAGAATAAAAATTGATAATAAAAAATGTGATTTGCATTATGTTTATTATTCGCTACTTAATGAAAGATTTTTGAAATATATTAATGAAAAAACTGTGGGAGCAAAAATGCCGCGTGTTATAATGGAACGATTTTGGGATTATGAACTACCTTATCCTAAAACTACTGAACAGGAAGAATTTGGCGATTACATTGCTAATATTATAAAACAAAAAATATTGTTGGAACATGATATTAAAGATTTAGAGTCGTTATTAAAAACAAAAATACACGAATACTTTGATTAGGTAATTTATGGATATTAATTATGTATTAGAAAAAATCAATCAATATTTTCCAATTTCTCCAGAGCAATACCTTAAGGATTATGTAGAAAAAGTTCAAAGAACAATAATAAATTGCTATGAAACAGAAGAATATCAAATGGCACACTTCAATATTTACTTATTATTTATGACATATATTTATTTGGTAGTATATCAAACAAGAACTCTAAATCCCCAAGACCATATGTTAATAATAGATTATATAAGAACTTACAATAACCGTGATAAAGATTTAATTAACATAGATAATATATTTGCTTACAGCGAAGTTCCAGATGGTGAAATATTAAAAATGTTGTCTTTGATTAATGTGAATAAATCTACGGTAGGACAATATAGGGGTGCAAGTAAAAACCGTGATCCTATGGCTCATGCAACCGGATATTATGTAATAAATGACCAATACGATTTCGAGTCCAAAACAGCTACGTTATTAAATTATTTTGAAGAAATAAATAATAAACTAATATTGAAATTCAAAGAATTTTATATGCATTTTATAAATAAAGAGATTAATGCGGAGCAATTCGCTCAACTAGTTTTATTTGAAGAATTAAGTATAAGTTATTCAGAGTATCAGTTCTTGAGAAAATTGAAAATAAATAAATTTGATGAAAATGCTAAAACACGACATATTGAAATACTAAAAAACATTTCTGAAACTCCTGAGCTTAACTAATATTAAGAGGTGGTAATGTAATGGGCAAATTAAATATAATCAGTGGTAATATTTTAGATTATCTTGAAGGAATGGATGCAGTAGTAAATTCGGCTAATGAATATATGACATGCGGTGGCGGCGTTTGTGGGTCAATTTACAAAGCTGCTGGCAAGGAGAAACTAGAAAATTATTGTAAAGATAATTTTAGTTCTAATATGAAAACTAACGAAATAAGAATAACTCCTGGATTTAATTTAGGACTAGATATAATTCATGTATATGCTCCTAAAATGTATGGTAATAAAGAACCAATTAGAGAATTAGTAGATACATATTCAGAATTGTTATTCACGGCAAGCGAAAAAAGATATACTAATATAATCAGTGTAAGTCTAGGAACTGGAGTTCATGGATATAAACATGAAGATGTAGTCGGTCCAGTATTAGGGTTAGTAAAACATTATTTAGAGTTGCCAAACACAGATAAAGTAAATTTTACATTAGTTCTTCCAAATGACGAAATAAGAGATTTATACATTAATCACAAATCATTAACTTATGAAGAATTCAGAAAATTGCCTGATGAAGAAAAGGGTACACGATATGTGGAACTATCACCTGAAGATAAGTTCAAAGTTAGGGTAACAATGTAAAAGGCCGATTGACAAAAATCGACTTTTAATAGTATAATATTTTTAGCAACTTGCAAGTAATGGAGTTGCTTTTTTATTGATATTTTTTCAATTCTAAGGGCATATCTTTTTTTATTGTTAAGTTATACTTAATTTCTAAAAGTTGAATAGTTGAATCTTTAACTTGATTTAAGGAATCTTGAAATCCATTAAATACATCGCACATTGTATGGTAGTGCTGTTCCAATGATGCATTACATAAACATTCACGAAAATATGAATTTGCTAACTGAAAAGCAAATACTTCTGGAATAATATAATTGATCATAAATTTCGAAAAATTATTTTCAAATGGGATTATGAATTTTTCTATTTCATCATCTGTTATATCTTCATTACTTTTATTCATATAAGACCTCTCTTTCTAAAAGCATTATATATATCACTTGAATTGAAAAATAAATCAAGATGTTTTTAAAAAAAGAGATTATATGTGATAAAATATTTATAAAGGAGTTGTGTATTATGTGGGTTATTTTGATTTTAGGCATATTAATTATAATAGGGTTAATTCCTGAAAAGACTAATACAAAAAAAGATAAAAGTTCTATAGTCAATTATTATAATCAAGATTCTGCATTTTATAACAATACCGGATTTGGAAAAAACACAGTTATTAAGAAATTTCTTATTGAAGAGAGAGGTCCTTACTGTGAAAGTTGCGGTGAAAAGGTTGAATTGCAAGTCGATCACATAGTTCCCATATCCAGAGGTGGAACTGATGATATGGGAAATTTACAATTATTATGTTATGAATGCCATCAAAAAAAGCACAACTATGAATTTGATGAAATGGGAACTAATAATCAAAAAGCAATAGGTAAATATAAAAAGCTTCGTGATGCTATTAATCAAAAGCAAAAATTGAAAATAAAGTATGAAGCCTATAATGGTGAAGTTACTGAAAGGGTTATATCGCCTCTGAATATTATATTGAAAGATGGCAAAAATTACTTGGAAGCATATTGCCATTTAAGAAATGAAAATAGAGAATTTAAAATATCTAGAATCAAAAAAATAACTTCAGTAAATAACGAATAACAATAATGTTAAAATAAGGTAAAGGTGATTATGGTGAATCAAAATTATGGAAAAAAAGATTATTTAGTTAAAACACTTTCTAGAACCAAAAGAAAAGATTATGAAAATTATGTTGTAAATAGATTATACTCGCAGCTAGATGATTTAGATATTAAGCCAATGACACAAAAATATGTTAAAAGAACATTAAATGGCACATCAGGTTATGCTTTGATTGATTTGTATTTTCCACAGTTTAATATAGGAATTGAGGTTGATGAAGCACATCATATATCTCAAGAAGAATTAGATAGACTAAGAACAGAGGATATAGTTAGTGCAATTGATGGATATGATGAAAGACGTATAATAGTATCCAATAGAACAATACTAGAAATTAATGATGATATAAATAAAGAGATTAAATATATAAAACAAAAAAAACAAAATCAAATTGCAAATGGAACTTTTAAAAAATGGGAAGAAATTCCAACTGAGATTTATTTTAAAAGTAAAGAAAAGATCACCATAGATGATGATATAGAATTTGAAACAATAAATGATGCTAGTAATATTATTTTTGGAACAGAATATAACGGCCAACAACAATCTTATTTTCCAATACCTACTATAACAAATAAAAAGGTAATGGCATGGTTTCCTAAATTAGCAGTTGAGAAGGATGGACAGTTAGTTGCCGTTAGTAGTGGCTGGAATAATACTTTAAATGATGAGAAGGATACAATCGTAGAATATAACGAAAATGGAAAAAACGCCGATATTGATATGGATGGTTTTGAAAGAGTAACTTTTATGAAAATAAAAAATTCGATAACAGGACATTATAATTACAAATTTTTAGGAATCTTTATACCAAAACAAAAAATCGATGGTAAAGCTACTTATGAAAGAAGTAGTACAGAGTTTAAAATTATAAGATAAAAGGCGATTTTATTAGACTACAATTTTTGTATTCTAGGGTGGGGCTTCACGAATGTAAGAAAAGTGTAAAAAAAATGTATTGATGTAAAAAATAGTTAAAAATAAAGTCATGAAAAAATATAAAACTTCAACAAAAACAATTCTAAAATGTCACACATTGCACCGTAATATAAGGGTTTGACCTCTGTATTGAAAACGTATCGAAAATGTATTTTAAATGTATGTGTACCAAATGCTAGACTTTCATAAAAATAAGCGGTATTGTGTATTTAACTAGTGAGTTG
>CAZCLV010000056.1:1338-5694 GCA_964499645.1 uncultured Mycoplasma sp. | reverse complement strand
ATTTGTATTGTCATTTCCTGATGTATTACCAGAATTATTTGTATTGTCATCTCCTGATGTATTACCAGAGGTACTTGTATTGTCATCTCCTGGTGTAATTGGTTCGTCACTATCATCATCATTATTATCAATTATAACTTCTTTTGCTTTACCAACTGTAATTGTAATTGATCCGTTTGTTTTATCAACACGTTTATATGCAGGATAACTCATTTTAATTACTCTTCCATAATAACTTGATTGACTTTGACTTAATTCTTCTGTAATAACTATTACTTTTAATCCAACGCTTTGAAGAGCACTTGTTGCAGCAGATTCTGATTTTCCTACTATATCAGGAATTAATGTATATCTTTTTGTTCCACATGAAGGATTTGTTCCAAATATTTTCATTGAATAAACATCTTCAATATCAAAATCCATTTTTTTAGTAGTAGTAATAGATTTTTCTCCAAGATTTTGTTTCATAATGGCAGTAACTTCTGAAATGCTACATTGATTTGGAATAACATTTGATAAAATCATTTGAGCTCTTTCATCATATATACTTTGTGTCACACCACTTATATATAATTGTTGAATATTAATTATATTTCCTACTGTAGTAGTTTTAAATAAATTTTTTGCTATATCATAGAAAGATAATAATTGTTTAGTTGTAAAGTTAGTATTCATACTTTTACTTACTATATCTAATACTTCTAATGCTTTATTCGCGCTTGTAATTGTTTTTAATTCATTTAACATAGCTTGTACAACTGCTTGTTGATTTAATCCTCTTTGGAAATCACCAGTTGCAAATGCGTATCTATTTCTTGAAAAAGCTAATGCTTGTTCACCATTAAGTTTTTGTGTTCCCTTTTTTAGGCAAATATTAGTTTTTCTACTACTATCAGATGTACACATATCAGTTGGTACATCTATTGTTACTCCTCCTAAAGCATTTACAAGCTTAACTACGCCTTTAAAGTTTATTTTTACATAATAATTGACTTTAACATTTAAAAGTTTTTCCACCGCACCAATTATACAATTTGTACCACCCCAAGCAGCATGAGTAATTTTATTTTCACTGCCGAAGTTAGGAAGGTAAGTATAAGTATCTCTAGGAATACTAATTATGGTAGCATTTAGTGTTTTTGGATTAAATGTTACAAGCATTAAAGCGTCACCATTACCAGTTTGACTGGCAGATAAATTTTCTAATGTAGAGTCAACTCCCATAACTAATACTGTGAAAGGTTTTGTAATAGCAGCAGAAGTAGTTATATTTTCAAATTGTTCACCAGTAATCTTAGTAATTTCATCTTTTGTATAAGTTCTTTCTAAAACTTTTATTGTTTTTGTATCCTCTTTTATATCTTCATAGCCTTCCATTGCTTTTAACATATCAATATAACTACTTGTAACAATCATTGCATCTATTTTTCCATCATATAAGTTTTTTATCAAGGAATTAATATTTTCATATTCAACAACAGTGGCGTTACTATTAAGATTTAAATCTTTAATGATTTCTAAGCCTAATATATAATTATCAATAGAAGTTTTATCTTCAGTAACAATACCAACTTTTTTTCCTTTTAAATCGCTTTCGGAAGTAATCTTACTATCTTTTTTTGTTACAATACTAGTAGAATAAACAAGTTCATTTTTATTAATATTATTTATAGAAGAATATGTTTTATAAATAAAATATCCACCATATGCTTGTATACCAATAAATAACAGCATAATTATTGAAAAAATAATAAATCTCTTAAAATATTTTTTTCTTGAGAACCTTATTATAAAGTACGATAATGCAATACTTATTAATAACAAAACACCAATTCCAATATATCTTAACTCAGTTTCTATCCCATTAATTAAATAAATTGAGTATGCAATAAATAAGAATGATACAAAACAAATTATTGATAATATAATTGCAATAATTATTGATAAGTTTTTTGACTTCATTGTTATTTCTTTCTTTTCTTTTTTTTCCCTCTTTTTCATTTCTTTCACTCCTTTATTAACAATTTTAATTATATAATAAATTATGATATCAATCAATATATTTTTTAAAATAAAAAGGTCAATTTATTTGACCTTTATTAGTTAGAATTTTCTGTAACAATTACTTTTTTAGTATATTCTTTTGATTCTCCAAGATAACTAATTGTATATGTAATTGTATATGTATCTGCAATACTTGTATCTACTTGTGAAATACTTGAACCTGCAGAGTTAGTAATTTTTGTTGAAGTTGTGCCTATTACTGGAGTTGCATTTTCTAATACTGTAATAGAACAAGAATCAATATATGTACTTCCTTTTGCAATAGTTATATCATCTGAACAATTAACTTGTTGAAAAACGATATTTGAAGATAAATTATATGTTACTCCATTGCTAGCATTCTTTGAGTTACTCCTATAACTAGTTACAACTTTATATGTGCCATAAATGCTACTACCGTTATATGTATAATTTGTATTTGTAGTAAATCCAATATTTTTACCATTTAAATATATGTAGTACCCAAAATCCCCAAAGTTTTTATCGTCTAAATCAGTCGGCTTACTAACACCAGTCCAGCTTAAATTAACAACTTTATTTGTTTCTGTTACATTTAAATCTGTAACATTATTTAATGGTCTATATACATTTGATATTTCAGTTGGTTCAGTTCCTCGTTTAAATAATTCTGTAATAATCATACTTGATGGAGTGTTTGAACTTGGAAGAGCAATTGGATCAGTACCTTTTTCTATTTTAACTGAAACAACACTTTTTGGTTTAACAAAACTACCACTGTTTTTATCAAATACAACGCCTGCTGCTGCTTTATATAAACCATTTCTTAATGAAACCATTTGAGTTTGTGTTAAATAAACATTTTTTGTATTTTGAATATATCCAGACCATATAGACATAGAAATATTTGTACTATAACCGGTTATCCAACCATCTGGTGCTGCAACTGATGGATAATTATAAGCTTTTCTTGTGGCGGCATCATAATTAGTTGTACCAGTTTTAGTGGCAACTGGTGTTCCTGCTGCTGCTCTAACTCCAATATCAGAAGCAACTTGTTGTAAAATATCTGTAATCATATAAGCAGTTGAATCACTCATTGCTTTTACTTTATCTGATTTAAATTCTAGTTCTTCATTTGATTCTCTTAAAACTATTTTACTTACTGTATATGGTTCATAATAAGAACCACCATTTGAAAATGCTGCATAAGCTGCTGCCATAGCAAGCGGATTTGAACCATTGAATGCACCAACTGAATGTGCTTCATGTAAACCACCATTTTCATCAATTTCTGGTGTGATTCCAAGAGTTGTAACAAACTGTTTAATTTTAGCATTATCTACTTCTCTAAAAGCAAGTAGGGCAGGAACATTTCTTGAATCTCTCAAAGAATATCTTAAAGTTATTTTTCCTCTATAAGCACCATCAAAATTTGACATATAACTTCCACCATAAACAACACGGCTATCATTAAATATTTTTCCAGTAGACCAATTATTATATTCAATACCAGGACCATAATCAAATAGTGGTTTAGCATTTGAACCTATTTGTCTATTAATATCTGTTGCATAATTAAATAATCTTTCACCAGTTAAATTTCTTCCTGCACCAAGAGCAAGTATTTTACCAGTATTACTTTCAATAACTGCAATACCAGATTGAACGGTTTTATTAGGCCATTTGAAAGTTTTACCACTCATTATATCATTAATACCATTTTGCTTTTTTATATCCATATTAGTGTAAATAAGCATTGGATAAACTAAAGGATCAAGTCCAGTTTTATCTTCAACTTCATTTAATACAGTATCAATATATCCTTGATATGGATTAGTAGTTTTATAAGTTGTGCTTGATAATAAATCTTTAATAGATATCGCATTTGCAATATCTGCTTCTTCTTGAGTAATATATCCATGTTTAACCATTAAATATAGAACTGTTTCTCTTCTATCATATGCTGCTTCTGAATCTAAATTAGGATCATAAGCACCAGGAGCTTGAAACAATCCAGCTATTAAGGCAGCTTCACTTAAATTTAATTCTTTTGCAGTTTTACTGAAATATGTTTGTGCTGCTTGTTCAACCCCATAGGAACTACTTCCTAAAAATGGGGCATTTACATAAAATTCAATTATTTCTTGTTTTGTAAATGCTCGTTCTATTTTAAATATTGATAGATATATATCTGTAAACTTACGAGTCAAGCTTACATCAATTTCTGTAAAGTTGTTTTTTGCAACTTGCATTGTTAGAGTAGAAGCACCACCAGAGTTTCTTCCTAATAGTTGGCCAATGGTTGCTTTAATAAATCTTGGAGCATCAAAC
>CAZCLV010000056.1:0-1328 GCA_964499645.1 uncultured Mycoplasma sp. | reverse complement strand
TCCATTATGTTGAAAAAATCTTGAATCTTCTGTCGCAACAACAGCATCAATAAATACTTCTGGTAATTCATCATAAGTAACTTTTTCTCTTTTTTCAGTACCAATAGTAGCTATTAATTTTTTATCTTTATCATATATTAATGTAGTTTCACCACGCTCTAATTTTGACACATCAAATTCTGGTGCATGTAATACTATATATATAAAGAAACCAATAAATGCAATAACACCTATAATAGCAAATATTAAGACTATAATACTTAAACTCTTTATAAGTTTTCTAATTTTATTTTCTCTTGGCAAAATATCAAGTATTTGAGTAATAAACATTCCACATATAAATAAGAATGTTAAACCAGCACTTATTAATAATCCAAATAACAAATAACATACAATAAATATTGCAACTGTCATTAATATGATAAAAACAAAAACTTTTTTAGATAGTTTTTTAGGCTCTCTAACTGCTTTTTGCTTATTAGCATTATTTCTAATAGCTTCAATTCTTTTCTTTTGTTTATTTTCTTTTGAAAAAGTATTAGTTTTTTTAGGCTTAACTACTATTTTAGTAGTATCTTCTTCTTTCATATTTACTTTATCTGTTTTAAAAAAATTAATTTTTTTAACTTTAATTTTTTTTAATTTAAACTTTTTTTTAGGCTTATTAATTATATTTTCTTTTTTATTATTTTTCTTTTCCATATTTATCCTCCATTTTATCAATTATTTCTAAATAATCTACTTTTGGTCCTAATTTAAAACTAATTTTATGTCCTTTTTTTCTAAAATAATCTAATGAAATACTTTTATCATTCATAAGTTTCATATATTCAATAAAATCTTCTCCAAATAGTAAAAAAGTTTCATCTAGTTTAGTAAATCTAACTATTAAAAAGACAATTCCATTATGATTAATTATTCTTTCTATATGTTTTATTTGATGATTATGAATATTTGAGATAGGAAAACATGTTTTTGATGTTGTTTCTTTTGCTTCAAAGTCAATATATTTTCCTTTATATATACCATTATAATCTGTTGTAGATGGTTCTTTATAAAAAGCGTTTACAATTTTTTTATCCTTTGTTTCTAATACTTGTATTGGAGTAGGCTTTTTATAAATCACTGCAATATCATTTATTAAATAGTAATTATTTGTATCATTTATATCACTTTCTAAAGTCATACCACGATTTCCATAATTAATATTTTTTATAATTCTTTCTTTTTTAATATTATTTGGGTAATTAATATTCAATTCTATCACCATAAAAATTATACTATATTTAATAAAAAATTACTATGGAAAATATAAATTATTTAAAATT
>CAZCLV010000055.1:0-5805 GCA_964499645.1 uncultured Mycoplasma sp. | reverse complement strand
ATGGATATGGAAAATTCTAAAACTAATTTAATTAAATTTAAAGAAAAATTAAAAGATGATGTTAAAGTATTTGAAATAAGTGCTATCAATGAAGAAGGATTAGATAAGGTACTTCTTTATATGGCAGATTTATTAGATAAAATAAAAGTTACTCCATTAGATGAAGAAGAATATGAAGATTATGTTTTATATACATTTAAAAAAGATGATCCATTTACTATAACAAAAGATAAAGATTGTTTTGTTATTTCAGGAGAATCAATTGAAAAATTATTTAGAATGACAAAGTTTAATACTGATGAAAGCATATTAAGATTTGCTAAAAAACTTACACGCATGGGTGTGGATGAAGAATTAGAAAAATTAGGTGCTGTTCAAGGGGATAAAGTTAGAATATTAGATTTTGAATTTGAATATCGTAATTAAAAAATAGTTTTAAAAAACTATTTTTTTGTTAACCTAAATAAATTAAAACTTGGTGGAGTTAAAAATCTTAACTTTAATAAGGAAGTACCAATACCATTAGATATATATATATCTGTATTATTAATATTATAAAATGGTTTATAATATTTTTTAGAACCATCTGGTAACCAAAAACCTTTAATAAATGGTATTCTTACTTGTTGATTATGAGAATGACCTGATAATATAAGATTAATATCATAGTTATTAATTACATTATCAATATAATCTGGCTCATGCATAAGTAATATTTTATATTTTGTATTTTTAAATTTCTCTTCATTGTATTTTGTCATGTCAGGAGTTCCATATGTAATATTTTCTAATCCATAAATACCAATTGCCTCATTTGAAGTATTATATATAATATCATAACTATTATTTAAAATAGTAAAATTACTATCGTAATAGAAATTATTTATATTTTCTATATAATAATCATGATTACCAATAATTGCATATTTACCAAGTCTTGCATTAATCATATTCAAATACTTTGTTAAGAGTTTTACTTCTTCTTTTGTACACTCATATTTTTGTTCAATTAGATCTCCTGTAAAGATTACAATATCAGGATTCAATTCATTTATTTTTTTTACTAATTTCTTTAATTGTTTCTCATGAATAACGCTACCAAAATGTAAATCAGTAAAATGTATTATTTTTAGCCCATGAAATTCATCATCTATATTTTTAGAAACAATTTTATCTTCATTAACGAATAACATATATGGCTCAACAAATCTTGAATATGCTATACATAATAAAATGATTATTCCAACTATTATTAACATTTTTTTTAACCTTCTTTTTTTAATATTAATTTTATCTTTACTAATGTTTTCCCTAATTTCTTTATTTCTTTCTATTCTTGAATTCATATATTTCCTCCTATAAAAGTTCAAATAAATAATATATTACAATAATTGCATTATGTAAAAAGTGAAAAGTAATAGGAATAAAAATGTTTTCTTTTTTTGCATACATATAAGCAAATGCAGCACCTAAAGCACCATAAGGAATTATGTATATTAATTCAAATAAGTTGTCACTGGTTAATCCTGCTAATGAATGAATAAGTCCAAATACTAAACCACATGTAATTATATATATAATTTTATTATTAAAGAGTTCTCTTGGTAATTTTCTAAATATTATTTCTTCTACAAAAGGAGTAAATATTAATGTAGAAAATGTCATATATATAGGAAGTGATAATACCATAGAATGAATTACTGTTTCATTAGTAGATATTGGTTTGTAGTATTTACAAATGATTGCATTTGATATAAACATAACTAGTAAACCAATTATCCAAATTTTTGAACCAAACATAAAATATTCTTTAAAATTTTTAATATAATCTTTAATACTACTATTTAATTCTTTTCTATAAATAATATATAAAATAAACATTAATAATAACGAAGAAATTACTGATATAATTATACTATATCTTATACTTAAGTCATTTATATTAATACCAAGTAGTTTTATTATATATTCTATTAAAGAGGTAAATATAATATAAAGAAAGAAAATACTAAATACTTTTATATATTTCCATACATTAGTAGTCATAAAATCACATCCTTGTTTATTAATTATATAACATAAATATTTAAAAATAAATAACACTAAAACAACTTTCTAAATAATTGACAAAGTATAATTTTTAAATTAGAATAATAAGTTAATGAGAAAGGAAAAATAGAAAATGAAAATAACAGACGATGAAAGATATAGTATTATAAAACATTTGTTAATTAAACTTAAAGAAAATGAAATACCAAATAACTCATTATTATTAGATAATGAATTAATGAGAAGTTTATTATTATTGAAGGTTAGTATTATTAGTGGATATAATTATTTTAAATTAGATGAAAATATGATACCATTTCTTGAAAAATTTGATTTAAAGGATTTTGATTTTACAAATGTATCTGTATCTTCTATAAATTTTACTGATACAAATGCCAATATAAATCCACAAACAGTTTATGATAAGAATATGAGTTATGGTAAATATCCATTAGATTTTACTGGTAAATCATTTGAAGGAGTAAATGTTAGAGGAGCAGATTTTACAGGAGCAACAAATGTAAATGTGGATACAAGAACTCCATTACAAAAAATAGATGATGAAATAAAGAGAGTTAGGGTTAAAAAATAACAAAAAAACAATAATTTATTAATTTATTGTTTTACATTATAATAAAATATGTTATAATAATTACATCAACGAAGTGGGCAACCCCACTTTTTGTGTTAATTAATGGAGGTAAATGTGGATAAAATTAAGGAAATTTTAAAACAACCACTTGAAGAAATAGGATTATTTATTGATGAAATAGAATATATTAAAGGAAAATCAAATCAATTAAATATTATTTTAGATAGTGATGCTACTATTAATATTGATAAAATAGTAGAAGCAAGTAAAATTATTTCACCTATACTTGATGAAAATAATTTTATAAATGAACAATATATTTTAGATGTATCATCTAAGGAAAAAGGAGATATGTAAATAATGAATGGCAAAGAATTTTTAAATGCAGTTGATATGCTTGAAAAAGAAAAGCATATTGATAGAGAAGTAATTTTTGAAGCAATGGAATTAGCATTAGCATCAGCTTATAAGAAGCATTATGGTAAACCTAATTCGAAAGTGTCTATTAATAAAGATACTGGTGAAATAAAAATTTATTCTTATAAAACAGTAGTAGAAGATGTATATGCTGAAGATGAAGAAGAAGATAATTTAGAAGGATTAACTGAAGAAGAAATAACTAAAAAGAATAAACATAAATATGATGTTGATCCAGAAGATATTAGAATATCTCTTGAAGATGCTAGAAAAATTGATAAAACATTAAATCTTGGAGATACAATAGATGAAGAAGTAACACCAGATGATTTTGGAAGAGTTGCAGCATCTACTGCTAAACAAGTAGTAGTACAAAAAATTAGAGAAGCAGAAAGAGAAAGTTTAATAAGCGAATTTCAAGATAAAGAAGGCGAATTAGTTTCTGGTGTAGCAGAACTTGAAGATGAAGGAAATTACTATATTAATTTAGGAAGAACTAATGGTATTTTACCAAAAACTGAATTAATTGGTGATGAAAAAATTGAAATGGGTAAAATTGTAAAAGCTTATGTTACTAAAGTAGATAGTAATACTAAGGGAACTATTATACTTTTATCAAGAAATCATTATAACTTTGTAAAAAGATTATTTGAACTTGAAATACCAGAATTATCTGATGGATCAGTAATGATATATGGTGTTGCAAGAGATCCAGGTATTAGAAGCAAAGTAGCAGTCTATTCTGAATATGCTAATATTGATCCAATTGGTTGTTGTATTGGAGAAAAGGGTTCTAGAATATCTAATATTATAAGGGAACTAAATGGAGAAAAATTAGATATAGTTAAGTATGATGAAGATAAAGAAACATTTATAGCAAATGCATTAAACCCTGCTAAAAATGTACAAGTATATATACTTGATCCAAAAAAACAAGAAGCACTTGCAATTGCAGAAGGAGAAGATTTCTCCCTTGCACTTGGTAAAAAAGGACAAAATGTTCGTTTAGCATCAAAATTAACGAGATATAGAATAGATGTAAAAAATAAAGAACAAGCCAAAGAAATGGGAATAATTTTTAAGTAGGTGGTAATAATGAAAAATAAAAAAATACCAATGAGAACTTGTATTGTTAGCCATGAAAAATTAGAAAAAAAAGATTTGATTAGAATTATTCGTACACCTTCTAATGAAATAATTATTGATGAAACAGGAAAATTAAATGGCCGTGGAGCATATCTAAAAAAAGATGAAAAAGTAATTTTGAAAGCCAAACAATCTAAAATACTAGATAGACATTTAGAAATGCAAGTCCCAGATACCATTTATGATGAATTATTGGAAAAAATCTTTTAGAAAGAGGTGATTTTAATGATGAGTGTTAAGGAATATGCAGAAGATACAAACAATGAAATAACACAAATATTAAAACTATGTAAACAGTTAAGCATAACTGCAACAAAAGAAGAAGATATATTATCTGAAGATGATATTATCTTACTTGATAATGAAATGACAAATGATAATGATTCTATTGAAGAAGAAGTTCTTGAAGAAGAAGAACTTGAACAAGAAACTTTAGAAAAATTAAAAATTAAAGATGATGTTGATAAAATGAAACCAAAAACATTGTCAATTAAAGAAAAAAATGATAATACAAAATATTTAAAAGAAAAAAAAGAATTATATAAAAATAAAGAAAAATTACAACAAAATAAAAATGATAATACAAATATAATTTTATTTAAAGAAAATATGACTGTTAAAGAATTAGCAGAAGAACTTGGTATTAATCCAATGGAAATAATAAAAAAATTATTTGATTTAGGAGTAATTATTACAATTAATCAAAGTTTAGATTATGATTCTGCTGAAATAATAGTTTTAGATTATAAAAAAGAATTAAAAAAAGAAGAAACTAGAGATATAGTTAATTTTGAAGAATATGAAATTATTGATAATGAAAATGATTTAGTAAATAGGCCACCAGTAGTAACTATTATGGGACATGTTGATCATGGTAAAACTAGTTTACTTGATGCTGTTAGAGAAACTAATGTGGTTTCAGGAGAAGCAGGCGGAATAACACAAGCAATTGGTGCCTATCAAGTTAATATTAATGGTAAATTAATTACATTTATTGATACCCCAGGACATGAGGCTTTTACTGAAATGAGAGCAAGAGGGGCCAGTGTTACTGATATAGTAGTTATTATTGTATCTGCTGCTGATGGAGTTAAACCCCAAACAGTTGAAGCAATAGACCATGCTAAAGCTGCTAATGTACCAATTATTATTGCCATAAATAAAATGGACTTACCTAATGCAAATCCTGATAGAGTATTACAAGAATTAGCAGAATATGGTATAACACCTGAAGAATGGGGTGGAGATACATTAGTATGTAGAATATCTGCTAAAACGAAAGCAGGAATACCTGAACTTTTAGAAAATATTTTGTTAGTTGCAGAAATGAGCAATTTAAGAGCAAATCCTAATCGTTATGCAACAGGATCAGTAATTGAAGCTAGACTTGATAAAAGCATTGGTAGTATTTGTACTTTACTAATACAAAATGGTACACTTCGTTTAGGAGATCCAATTGTAGTAGGTAACTTTCATGGAAAAGTTCGTACCTTAAAAAATGATAGAGGAGAAAGCATTACAAGTGCTAGTCCATCTACTCCAGTAGAAATAACTGGACTTTCAGAACTTCCTGTTGCAGGAGATAGATTTATGGCATTTGA
>CAZCLV010000054.1:0-5858 GCA_964499645.1 uncultured Mycoplasma sp. | reverse complement strand
ACTAACATCAACTGGTATCCAGGTCATATGGCAAAAACAAAAAGACTAATAAAGGAAAATATTGGATTAATAGATATTATTTATGAAGTAATAGATTCTAGAATACCATATAGTTCTAAAATACAAGATATCAATGATTTAATTGGAAATAAACCTCGTATTTTAATTATGACAAAATATGATTTATGTGATAAAAACGAAACAAATAAATTTATTGAAAAATATGAAAAAGATGGATGCTATGTTTTAAAATATGATCTTATAAATGATAAAAATATAAATAATTTATTTGATTTAAGTCATTTAATATTAACAGATAAATTTAATAAATTAAAAGAAAAGGGAATAAATAAAAAAGCAATTAGAGTTTTAGTAGTAGGTATTCCTAATGTAGGTAAGAGTACTTTAATTAATAAAATAGTTGGGAAAAAAAGCGCTAATGTAGGAAATAAACCGGGTGTTACAAAACAATTATCTTGGATAAGAGTTAAATCTGATATTGAACTTTTAGATTCTCCTGGTATATTATGGCCTAAATTAGAACAAGAAACTGTTGCTTTAAATCTTGCTAGTATGACTGCAATAAAAGAAGAAGTACTTCAAAAACAAGATATAGCAGTTTACATCATTAAGGCTTTATATAAATATTATCCAGAAATATTAAAGGATAAATATAATATAATTAATATTGATGATTTTGATGAAGTATTTAATGAAATTGGTAAAAAGAAAGGATTTTTACAAAAAGGTGGCATTGTTGATTATGATAGAGTAATTGACTATATTATTAACGAAATAAAATCTGGTAATATAAAGAATATAACTTTTGATCGTTTTGGAGAATAAATATGATTGATAATAGACAATTTGAAAGAGAATTAAATAAAAGAGGTATTACTTTAATAGCAGGAGTAGATGAAGTGGGAAGAGGTCCACTTGTAGGTCCAGTTGTAGCAGCTGCTGTAATATTACCATTTGAATTTGAACTTCCTGGTCTAACTGATTCAAAAAAACTATCAGAAAAGAAAAGAGAAGAGTTTGATAAAATAATAAAAGAACAATGTATTTCTTATGGAATAGGTATTATTGATAATGATATTATAGATGAGATAAATATTTATGAAGCTACTAAACTTGCAATGTATAAAGCTATTGATAATTTAAATATAAAGCCAGAACATGTTTTAATAGATGCAATGAAATTAGAATTGCCTATGGAATCAACATCAATTATAAAAGGGGATTTAAAAAGTATTACAATTTCAGCAGCAAGTGTTATAGCAAAAGTATATCGTGATCATTTATTATATGAATTAGATAAACAATACCCATATTATAATTTTAAAAAAAATAAAGGATATCCAACAAAAGAACATGTTTTAGCAATAAAAGAACATGGAATTATAAAGGAACATAGAAAAACTTATGGGCCTGTAACAGAATATATAAAAAATAACTAGGTATAATTATTTTTTTGTATAATAATATAATTGTTAGATATTATTTAAGTAAATAAAAATTATATTTAAATATAATTATTTGACATTATAATTAGAAAAAGTATAAAATAAATAAGACAAGGACGTGATTTTTTGAAAAATTTAGTAATAGTGGAATCTCCAAGTAAAAGTAAAACTATTGAAAAATATCTTGGAAAAGATTATAAAGTAGTTTCTTCAAAAGGACATATAAGGGATTTAAAAGCAAGTGGTAAGTATGGATTTGGTGTTGATATAGAAAATAATTTTGAACCTAGTTATGAACCAATTCCGGGAAAGAAAAAAGTAATATCAGAATTAAAAAAAGATGCAAAAAATAGTGATACTGTATATCTTGCATCCGATCCCGATCGTGAGGGGGAAGCTATTGCATGGCATTTAAAAGATGCACTTGGATTAAAAGAAAATGATTATGAGAGAGTTGTATTTAATGAAATAACTCATGATAAAGTCCTAGAAGCCTTTAAAAAACCAAGAAAAATAGATGATAATTTAGTAAAATCACAAGAAGCAAGAAGAATACTTGATCGTATAATTGGTTTTAGATTATCAAAATTAATGCAATCTAAAACAGGAGGTAAATCTGCAGGAAGAGTACAAAGTGTTGCTTTAAAATTAATAGTAGATAGAGAAGAAGAAATAAATGCATTTATTCCTGAAGAATACTATTCAATTACTGCAATATTTAATGATTTTGAGGCAGATTTATTTAGCTATAATCATAAAGATTATGAAATTAAAACTAAAGTAGAATGTGATGATGTTCTAGAAAAACTTTCTAAAACATTTAAAATAGAAAGCGTAGAAAAAAAAGAAAAAAATAAAAAAG
The DNA here is from genome assembly GCA_964499645.1 of uncultured Mycoplasma sp. Classification (GTDB taxonomy): domain Bacteria; phylum Bacillota_I; class Bacilli_A; order RF39; family UBA660; genus CAG-611. The sequence goes on along the minus strand of CAZCLV010000054.1, from coordinate 3,530 downwards.
CAAAAGCACCTTTTATTACTTCAACACTACAACAAGATGCTTCAAATAAATTAAATTTCCCTGGTAAAAAGACAATGAGTATTGCACAGAAATTATATGAAGGAATAGATCTTGAAAATGAAACAACAGGGTTAATTACTTATATGAGAACAGATTCAATTCGTTTAAGTGATGAGTTTGTAGGTAAAGCATATCAATATATTTCAAACAACTATGGTAAAGAATATATTGGTTATGTAAAAACTACTAAAAAGACTGAAAATATTCAAGATGCTCATGAAGCAATTAGACCTACAGATATAAATAAAACTCCAGAAAAAGTAAAAGAATATTTAACACCAGATGAATATAAATTATATAGAATGATTTATTATCGTTCTTTAGCGTCTTTAATGAAAGATGCTGGTACTTTACAAACTACAATTATACTTGATAATAATAATTATCAATTTAAAGCAACAGGTAGTATTTTAACATTTGATGGTTATTTAAAAGTATATAAAGATTATGAAGATAGTAATGATAAGATATTACCAGATTTAGAAAATTATAAAACTAATGTTGTTATTGCAAAAGATATTGAAAGTGAACAACATTTTACTAAACCAAAACCAAGATATACTGAAGCAAAATTAATTAAAGAACTTGAAGAATTAGGAATAGGTCGTCCAAGTACTTATGTAAAAATTATAGATACATTAAAAGAAAGAGATTATATTAAACTAGAAGAAAAAAAATTTGTTCCTACTGAAATAGGAATTATAACTACGCATAAATTACAAGAAGGATTCTCTAATTTAATTAATGTTGAATATACTGCACAAATGGAAGATGATTTAGATAAAGTTGCAGATGGTAATAGAATTTGGTATGAACTTTTAAATAAATTTTGGACTGAATTTGAACCAATGGTAAAAGAAGCGTTTTCTAGTATGGAAAAAGTAGCACCAGAAGAAACGGGTGAAACTTGTCCAGAATGTGGAAGTACTATGGTATTTAGAAAAGGAAAATATGGTAAGTTTGAAGCTTGCAGTAATTATCCAGAATGTAAATATATTAAAAAAACAGAAAAAGTAAAAATAGAAATAATGAATTGTCCAAAATGTGATGGAAAAATTCTTGAAAAGAAAACTAAACGAGGTAAGATATTTTATGGATGTAGTAATTATCCAAAATGTGATTTTGCTTCTTGGGATAAGCCATTAGAAGAAAAATGCCCAGAATGTGGAAGTATCTTAACTGAAAAGAAAGATAAAATAAAATGTTCTAATTGTGATTATGAAAAGTAGTAAACTACTTTTTTCTTGTAATTAAATAAAACATTTGATAATATATATTCAAGGTGGTAGTGGTATGAATATTGATTTGAAATTATGTAAAATTATGACTAAAAATGTTTTTGATGACAAAATTATTTTTAAAGTGGATTCAATTGAGCAGTGTTATGAAACTCCTGAAGGGTATATTTCCTTATTAACTGGTGATTTTGCAGGAGAATTTGTTCCTAAATATGATAGCAATTTAGTTAAAGATGGGGATTGTTGTGCGGAAACTGAAAATATAGAAAATTTAAAGAAATTTTTTCCACATAATGATCTTGATAGTTTAAGAGATGAAATGTCATCTGTTTTGTGCGATAGCAGTTTCGTTATGGATAAAAATGGAGCATTAGTTCCGACTTCAATTGATTTTATTGATGATTGTGTTCAGGAATATTTTAAAGATGATATTAAAGAACCAAAAAAGAAACCTTTAAAACGTGAATTGTCTTTAAAAGAAATAGAATCAAAAATAAAAAAAGATGTTATTGGACAAGATGATGCAGTAAGAAAAGTATTAACTACAATTTATACAAATAAAAAGATATTTGATTCTAATTTATCAAATGAACAGCAAAACAAATTAAAAAATAATCTTTTAATATTTGGTAAAACTGGTACAGGAAAAACTGAAATAGTAAGGCAAGTTGCAAAATATATTGATGTACCAATGACAGTAGAAGATGCTACAAAATATACGATAGAAGGTTATGTAGGAAAAAGCGTTGATCAAATGTTACTTAATTTATATAAAAGAGCTAATGGTAATTTAGGAAAAGCTCAAAGAGGTATCTTAGTTATTGATGAAATAGATAAGAAAAAGTCTGGTAGCAATACAGGATTTGTTGGAGCAGAAGGAGTGCAAAACTCATTATTAAAAATTATTGAAGGAGAAAAATTCGAATTAGATCTTGACGAATATAGTACTATAACCTTTGATACATCAAAATTAACTGTAGTTTTTTCAGGAGCATTTTCTAACATATATGGAGAGCACACTGAAAATAAAAAATTGGGATTTGGAAATAGTTTGATAGATTCATCAAGTAATCTTGCTCCTAGTCAAGTTGAAGCAGATGATTTTGTAAAATTTGGTATGATACCTGAAATAATGGGTAGAATTTCTGCAATTATTCCTTTAAATGATTTTACTCTTGAAGATTATAAAAATATAATTAAGAAGTCTAAAATTAGTCCAATTTATTTAAAAAGATTATATTATAAAAGTCAAGGAGTTGGTTTTAGAGTAGAAGAAGAGTTTATTACTAAAATTGCTTTAGAAGCAATGAAACTTAATGAGGGAGCAAGAGGTATAAAAAAAGCACTTGATAAATATTTTGTTGGCTTAGATTATGAAATTATGACTGAAGGATTAGAAAGAATCAACTTTAATAAAAACGGTGTTTCAAGAGTTAGAAAAGAAAATAGTAAAAAATAATATAAATCTTGAATATTATTCTAAAAAATGATAAAATATAAATATATTTGAAGCAATGATAAGAAAATAGTAATAAGAATAATAGTTATTTTTTAGAGAAAAAGTGGTTGGTGAAAACTTTTAAAATAATACTTATGAATTCACTCTTTAGTTTCAATCGTTAACTGCGATAAAGTTTAAGATAAGTATATATACTTATGAATTAAGGTGGTACCACGTAAATCACGTCCTTATACTAGGACGTTTTTTTTATATAATAAGGAGGATAAAGTATGAAAGAAATTAAGGAACAATTACAAAATGATTTACAAAATATTAAAAGTTTAGAACAGTTAAACAATTTAAAAGTTTCATATATGGGAAAAAATGGAATTATTACTGAATTAACTTCTAAAATTAAAGATATTCCTAATGAAGAAAAAAAAGAATATGGAATAAAACTAAATGAATTAAAAAGTCTTTTTAATGATAACTATGAATTAATTAAAAATAGATTTGATCAAGAAGAAATAGATAAAAAACTAATATCTGAGTCAGTAGATGTTACATTACCAGCAACTTCTATTCCAACTGGGGCTCCTAATATATTAGAAAAAGTAATTGAAGATGTTGAAGAAGTATTTATGTCTATGGGATATGATGTAGTAGATGGACCTGAAGTAGAAGAAGATAGATTTAACTTTGAATTATTAAATATACCCAAAGGACATCCTGCTAGAGATGCTCAAGATACATTTTATTTAAAAGACGAAGAAATATTACTTCGTAGTCAA
>CAZCLV010000053.1:0-5861 GCA_964499645.1 uncultured Mycoplasma sp. | reverse complement strand
CCTTGACCTCCTGCGTGCAAGGCAGGCGCTCTAGCCAGCTGAGCTAATTCCCCAACAACGTGCCTAGTAAAAAACTAGACAATATGAATTATAAAATATTTTTGTTTAATTGTCAACAATTAAATACTATCAACATTTATTTTTACTAATTTATTTTCTTTTAAATAACTACTTGCTTGAACAAGTGTTCTAATGGAATTAATTACTTTACCACCTTTGCCAATTACTCTTGGCATGTCTTCTTTATCTATTAATACTTCAATTAATATTGCATTTGGATCATCAGTTGTAAATTCTTTTACTCCAACTACTTCTTTATTTGAAACTACTGCTAAAATTAATTCTTCAGTTAATTCTACTAAAGTCATAATTACTTATTTCCTTTTGATTCGTGAAATTTTTTCATAATACCAGCTTTAGATAATACATCTTTAGCAGTATCTGTAACTTGTGCTCCATTTTTTAACCATTTCAATGCTACTTCTTCATTTATTTTAATTTCAGCAGGATTTGTTAACGGATTATAAAATCCAACTAATTCTAAATATTCACCATCTCTAGCTTTTCTTGAATCTGTTGCTACTACACGATAACTAGGTCTTTTTTTTGATCCCATTCTTGTTAATCTAATTTTTACAGCCATTTTCTTTGCTCCTTTCAATATGTGTATATTATATTATATATTTGTGATGATGTCAACAAAAATAGTTGACATTTATGTTTTTTTTAAAATAAAAATAAAAGTTATCTTTTATTTTTACTTATCTTCCGTAATAAAGTTTTCTACAACTGTATTATCAATTTCTTCCATAACCTTTTTTTGTTCATTTTCATCAATAATTTCATCCCATTCATCTTCTTCTTCATCTACTGCAATTCTTACCTTTGTATCTCCCACTATTTCTATGCCTAACTCTTTTTCTATTTCATATTCTATTTTACCATTTACTACATTAACTTTTGTACAACTTGGTTGTTTTAAACTTCTTACAATTATTTCTTCTTTATCTCCTATATCACTTTCTCTTTTTTTGTTAACATTTAATATTTCATTATAAGTAATGTTTTGTTTTGATACAATTGTCTTTGTATCATTATCATAAGCATACCAGATATTAATATCACATGACCCTTCTACTGATATTTTATCACCACTTTTATAGCCTTTAAATTCATGATTTATTACCCAACAACCAAGTATTGTAGTTGGCAATTCTTCTGGAACTAATGTATATTTATTAGAAAATGTTTTTTTTCCTTTACCAATTACTGATTTTGTTACAATTTCTCTAAAATTTGTCACTGTATCACCCCTCAATTTAATTTATGCTAAAAAACTAATTTGTTGATAAAAAAAGAATATATTATAAAATATATTCTCCATCTAAGCTCCATGTTTTAACACTTATTACTTTTACTTTTACTATTTTCCCTATTAAATTAGGTGTCCCTGTAAAATTAATTAATTTATTTGTTTCAGTATATCCCATAAGCAGATTATTATCTTTTTCACTATAGCCTTCTACTAATACATTCACTTCATTATTTATTAACTTTTCATTGTTAATAAGTGCATATTTATTAATTATTTCATTTAATTCTTGAAGTCTTTTTTCTTTTTCACTTAAAGAAATATTATCTATCATATTATAAGCAGGAGTACCTACTCTTTTTGAGAAAATAAATGTATATGCTAAATCAAACTTACAAATATTAGCTAAATCAATAGTATCTTGGAATTGTTCTTTAGTTTCATTTGGGAACCCTACTATAATATCTGTACTTATTGCAATATTTGGTATTTCTTTTTTTATTTTATTAAATAATTCTAAATATTCTTCTTTAGTATATCTTCTTCCCATTAGTTTTAAAATATTACTATTTCCAGATTGAACTGGTAAATGAATATGTTTCATAATATTTGGATATTTTTTAATTACACTTATCATTTCATCTGTAAAATCCCAAGGATGACTAGTCAAAAATCTAATTCTTTCAATACCTGTTTCTGCTACGTCTTTTAATAAGTTGGCAAAATTATATTTATTTTCAAACTCTTTACCATAAGCATTTACATTTTGTCCTAATAAGGTTATTTCTTTATACCCTTGATTCTTTAAATTAATTACCTCATTTATTATATCATCTTTTAATCTGCTTCTTTGTTTGCCCCTTGTATAGGGAACAATACAATAAGTACAAAATTTATCACATCCTAATTGAATATTTACAAATGCTTTATATTTGTTATTTCTTGATACAGGTAATCCTTCTAAAATGTTTCCTTCATTGCTTTCTACTTCAATTTTTAATTGATGCTTATTTAATGATTCATATACCATATCACAGACTTTTTCTATATTATGTGTTCCTACTACAAAATCAATCCATTTATATTTCTTTAATATTTCTTCACAGACATGTTCTTCTTGAACCATACATCCACATATACCTACTATTATATCTTTTTTTGTTTGTTTTAAATGTTTTATTCTTCCTAACATTCCAACTATTTTATTATTTGCATTTTCTCTTATTGAACAAGTATTTAAAATAATTAAATCTGATTCTTCCATATTATCTGTATATAAATATCCCATGTGTTCTAATAAAGCTTTAATATTTTCAGTATCATGTTCATTCATTTGACAACCATAAGTCCTAATAAAATATTTTTTATTATTTACTATATTTATATATTTGCCATTAAAACAAAAGTAATTTATCTTTACTTCTTCGTTTGTTCTTTTTTTTGCTTCTTTCATATTTGGTAATTTCATAATTATCACTTCCAGTTATAGATTATAACAAAAAAAAAGAAATTAATCTATAATTTCTTTAAGCAATACTTTCTTCTAATGTACCATAGATTAAAATATCTAATGATCTCATTTCATGATTAATTACTTCTTTTTTTATTTTGTCTATATTATTTGCTATAGTATCAATAAGTCTTTCAACTTTTGGTAACAGATCCTTTTCAACCAAGTTATCAATTATAACTTCTAAATTATTCATTTTGGAATAAACCCCATAATTATCATTTTTTATATAATTTTCATATAAATTTTTAAATGATACTAAATCAATGTTATTAAATCTTTCATCCTCAAGTATCTTAATGGTTGTATAAATGTAACTATTGTTAATAGATTTATCAAGAATAGTTTCCCCTTTTTTATTTCTTATATTTGGTATAAATTTTTCAATCTTTAATAATTTTTCTATTATTTGCATAACATCTAAATATTTTTTTGTTACTAAAATATGTGCAAATGTATCACCATCTTTGTTTTGATGATTTACATTCCATTCTTTATTTTTCATATGTTTAGCAACTAATTCATACCATGATTTTTTTAACATATATGTAAGTACATCTGATTCATTATTGTTTGTTGTATTTACACTCACTATTTTCTTTGTAAGCAACTTATCTACTAATTCTATATGGTCTTCATCAATAAGACCAAATATCAGGGACGGTTCCTCACTACACGCTTTCATTGCAAGATCTTCATTATAAAACATAAATCTTAATTCACCTCATTTTCACGTGACAGTTATATATTTTACCAAATTTGTAGAAAAATGTCAAATATTTTATAAATTGGTAATATCTGCCATTACTAATATATTGAGTTAAATTAAATTTTTTTATACAAAAAAAGAACAATTACTCGCTCTTAATTATTTATATTTATTTGGTCTTAATTGTTGATCATATTTTTTTTCATTATAAGCAAAGTCTATTTTTCCATCTATTATTTCTTTCATTTTGCTCATTAGTTTAATTGAACCTGCTAAAGCTTTTTTATTACAATCAATTGTAGTTGTGTATGCTTCTTTGTTTCCATATGGTGCTATTGGATTTCCTCCCCATACTTTTGATAATTCTACTAATAATTGTGCTGGATATAACGCTCTTATTATTTCATCATAAGCAAGATGATCACTCTCAATAACTCCATAACTAACTTCTTTAACTTGTCCATCTGGCATAGTCATATTTGCTTTTGTTGATTCAGTATAGTTTTCTGCCAATATAGCGCCTAATCCTGTAAAACGATAACGATCTTCATCTGATAATATTTCTTCACCAAAACTAAAGCTTGGCTCATATTCTAAATAACCACCTGTCCCATGATAAGAGAAGAATCCACAATACTCTTTAGCATTAGTTTTTTCTAATAATAAATCATCTATTACTTTTGTTTCAGTAGCTTGAACAAAGTTATTAACATCTAATGCTGGTGTTCCCATTGGTCCTGGAACATTATTACGCATTGTATTAAAATTATTATAACCATATTGCTCAACATTATGTTGAATATTATAAATACCAGGATTCATTAACCAACTTTTATTTGGTTCAACTCCTTCTGCGTTTGCTTTCCAATTGATCATAGAACCTTCAGGAAACTCATTTTGATTCATAAGAGCTTTTACGCTATTTTTTATATCACTATATTTATCAGGAATGCATGTGTAATCAGCTTCTTTAAACATTTGATGATGTTCCTTGATACTTCTTTCATTCACAGGAACACTATTTTGTCTTTCTTCTTTTGCTTGAACATTATCTGTTCTAAATTTTTGATAATATTCTAAAGATATTTTTTCTATTTCTTCATCACTCATATTTCTACTTATTCTTGTTCTTATAGCAGAAGTAGCAATAATATATCCTTCTGGATTATTAATAGGTAAAATATCTAAAGTAACATCATTAAAATCTATATCTTTAAATTCGCCTTCATTGTTTGCAATATCTTCCATTGCTTTTAACATAAAATCTATTGATATTATTTCATTTCCATGAACACCTGCTACTAAAACAATGTGCTTATTTCCGTTGCCAACAGTATAATGTGGAATTCCATATCCAAGATTAGTTTTTTTACTATTTAAATCTTTTTTAATTCTACCATTTGATTTTTCTTCAATACTTTTTAGTTTTTCTTGTACTTGTTCATAATCTAGAATTGAATCTTTTAAATTATACATATCTTATTTCTCCTTTATTTTTATTTTTTTAAAATTATGTTCATCATTTTCTTTGTCAATTGATTCATCATCAATATTGCTAAGTTCTTCAGTTCGTTTAATTAAACTTTCAAGCTTTTCTTTATATTCTTGAACAAAGTAACATCTATCCTCTTCACTAAAAAATTTTTAAAAATGATAAAGTACATCTGGATTCTTATTTAAAATAACATAAATAAATACATCATCATTTAATAATCATATTGTATAAAATCAATTTCTGTTTCTTCTATAATCAAATAAGTTTTTTTTGTAGTATCTACCTTGATTTTTCATTCAGAAATAGTGCTTCTATATTGAGAATACATTTTTTTATACTTATCGATCAATTATTATTATAGTAGAATTATTTACTTTTATCAACTTGTTCACTATGATTAAGATGGTGATTGATATGGATTATAGTATATTAATTAATAAAGATACTGAAATTAACAATAATTTATTTAAACTTGATTTAGTACCAGTTCCTAAAGATAGGGATCATTTTATCGATAAACAAACTCTTGTCTTTTGGAAAAAATTAAAACAAGCTGCAGAAAATGATAAAATTTATTTAATAATCGATGATGCTTATCGCTCAATCGATGCACAGCAAGAAATATTAAGTTATTATATTAATGAAATTGGCATTGAAGAAAGTTATAAGAAAGTTGCCATACTTGGTACTAGTGAGCACCATACAGGATTAGCTATTGATAAGTTTTTAACAAAAAATAATATAACTTTAGAAGAGTATTATGAACAAAAGAAAAAAATAATAAAATAAATATTAAATTAATTGCAAAAAAAGAACGATTACTCGCTCTTTTTAA
>CAZCLV010000052.1:0-6423 GCA_964499645.1 uncultured Mycoplasma sp. | reverse complement strand
ATCTAATACAAATTTAAGTGAAGAAGAAATTGATAAACTTGTAAAAGAGGCTGAAGCAAATCGTGAGGCAGATAATAAACGTAAAGAAGCTGCAGAAACTAAAAATGAAGCAGAACAAATGATTTTCCAAACTGAAAAAGCTATAAAAGATCTTGGAGATAAAGTAGAAGAAAAAGAAAAAACTGATGCTGAAGATAAAATAAAAGATTTAAAAGAAGCATTAGAAAAAAATGATATCGAAGATATAAAAGCAAAAATGGAAAAATTACAAGAAGTAACATATGCTCTTGCTGCTAAAGTATATCAACAACAAGCACCTCAACAAGATGCACCAAAAGAAGAAACAACTGAAGATAAAAAAGATGATGTAAAAGATGCTGAATTTGAAGAAAAATAAAACTATTAGAAGTCCTTTTTAGGACTTCTAATTTCTAATTAAATAAAAAGGAGAATATATGTCAAAAGAACTTAAAAGAGCAGAAATAAATGATAAATATAAATGGGATTTAACTAAAATTTACAAAACAGAAAAAGAATATGAAAAAGATATAAAAGAAGTAAAAAAATTAACAGAAAAACTTAGTTCTTATAATGAAAAAGTAATGGATTCTTCTATAAATTTTTATAATACCTTAGAATTATATTATAATATAATGAGAAAATTGGATAAATTAATTATTTTTAGTAATTTAAAATTACATGAAGATATGAGTTTAACGATAGGAAAAATTTTTGTTGGTAAAATTGACAAATTATCTGATGAAACAAGTGAAAAAATTGCTTTTTTAACGCCTGAAATTATGAAAGTTGATTTTTCTGTTATAGAAAAATTTATCGAAGAAGAACCAAGATTAAAACAATATTTATTTTCCTTAAAAGATATTTTTAGGGAAAAGACACATATTCTTTCAAAAGAACAAGAAGAGTTATTAGCAAGATTGGGAGAAGTACTTAATGCTTCTTCAAATACATATGATATGCTAGAAAATGTTGATATTGTTTTTGAAGATATAAAAGATTCAAATAGAAAAAATCTCCCTTTAAATGGAAGTAACTTTGGAGTATATTTGAGAAATGATGATAGAAATATTAGAAAACAAGCATTTGATAATTATTATAAAGAATATAAAAAATTAAAAAATACTTTATCTACTACATTATGTGGAAACATTAAATCTGATTTTTTTATTTCAAAAACAAGAAAGTATAGTAATCCACTTGTAATGTCATTGTTTAGTGATAATATATCAGAAAAACTATATATTAAACTAATTAATCAAGTAAATAAAAAAATTAATATTAACTATAAATATCTTGATTTAAAAAAGAAAGTTTTAGGATTAAAAGAATTACATATGTATGATATATCTGCTCCATTAGTAAAAGACATTGATAATAAATATACATATGAAGAAGCAGTTGAAATAGTAAAAGAAGCATTAAAACCACTTGGAGAAAAATATATAAATGATTTAACTAAAATAATTAATAGTAATTGCATAGATGTCTATCCAAGTAAAAATAAAAAAAGTGGAGCTTATTCTTGGGGCACATATGATACATTGCCTTATATATTATTGAATTTTGAAGGTAATTTTATGGATGTTTCTACATTAGCACATGAATTAGGACATTCAATGCATAGTTATTATTCTCACTTAAATAATTCTTATCAAGAATCAGGATATACTATTTTTTTAGCAGAAATAGCATCTACTGTAAATGAAGTTCTACTAAATAAATATTGTAGTGATCATGCTTCTACAAAAGAAGAAAAAATGTTTTATTTAAATTATTTACTTGAATTAATTAGAACTACTATAATTAGACAAACTATGTTTGCAGAATTTGAAAAAACAATATATGATATAGAACAATCTGGAGAAGTATTAACAGAAGAAATAATTAGTAATACTTATTATAATTTAAATAAAAAGTATTATGGAAAAAATATAGTATTAGATGAATATATAAAATATGAATGGGGTAGGATAACACATTTTTATACAAGCTTTTATGTATATAAATATGCTACTGGAATATCTATTGCTTGTAGTATAGTAAATGATATATTAAATAATAAAGAACATGCTTTAGAAAATTATATGGAATTTCTAAAAAGTGGTGGAAATGATTATTCATTAAATATATTAAAAAAAGTAGGAATAGATATAGAAAATGATGATACAATTGATAAGACATTAGATTTATATGAAAGAACAATAGATGAATTTAATGCTTGTTTATAGAAGTGGAGGAAGTATATGGCAAAAAAAGATTATTATGAGTCATTAGGAGTAGATAAAAATGCTAGTGAAAGTGATATAAAATTAGCTTTTAGAAGATTAGCTAAAAAATATCATCCTGATGTTAATAAAGAACCAGGGGCAGAAGAAAAATTTAAAGAAGTACAAGAAGCATATACCGTTTTATCTGACGCAAATAGAAGAAAGCAATATGATCAATTTGGACATGCTGCGTTTGAACAAGGAGGTAGTGCATCAGGAGGATATGGCGGAGCAGGATTTGATTTTTCGGGTTTTGATTTTAGAGATATATTTGATGATTTGTTTGGTGGAAATGAATCATTTGAAGGATTCAGTTCATTTGGTAATCGTAGTAGGCAAAAAAGAACTAGAAAAGGCGATGATGTTTTAGTAGAAATGAATGTTTCATTTATGGAAGCAGCACTTGGCAGCAAAAAAGAAGTAGAAATAACTACAACAGAAATATGCGATGAATGCCATGGTGTTGGAGGTTTTGATGAAAAAACATGTGATTCATGTCATGGAAGTGGAACTATTACATCAGAACAAAGGACATTATTTGGAAGTTTCCTATCAAGAAGTACATGCCAAAAATGTAATGGTACAGGAAAAACATATGCTAAAGTATGCTCAAAATGTCATGGTAAAGGCCATAATAAAATAACTAAGACACTTGAAGTTACTATCCCAGAAGGAGTAAATACTGGAAATAGAATTAGACTTGGAGGATATGGAGAACCAAGTGAAAATGGTGGAGAAAATGGAGATCTATTTATTGAATTTAGAGTAAAAGAACATGACTTTTATAAAAGAAGTGATAATGATATTTATTTGAATGTTCCAATTACTATCACAGAAGCAGTAAATGGATGCAAAAAAGATATAAAAACTCTTAATGGTAAAATATCTTTAACTATTCCATCTGGAAGTGAGACTGGTGATAAACATCGTTTAAAAGGAAAAGGAATAAAAGATGTAAACTATAATATGTATGGAGATATGTATATTATAATTGATGTTATTATTCCAAAAAAACTATCTAGAGAACAAAAAGATTTAATTAGCAAATTAGAAAAAACAGATTTATCAGATAGAAAGATAGATAAATTTAATAGTTTTAATAAATAAAAGATTTTAAAAATCTTTTTTTTGTAAAGCGTTAGATAAAAAATAAAGCGCACAATTTGATGTCAAATGATAAGAAATGTGTGTTTTCAATAGAAAATGCACAATAGAACTTCAAAAACTAAGGGAAAATAGTTAAAGTCATGATTATTTTATACTAAAGGTAATGATTAAGGCACAATAAAAATAGGAATTTTAAAAAATTACAAATGTAAGTGCACAATTCCTTATTTATCATTTGTATGAAATGTATTATATAACAAATAAGCATTAAGTCAATCTATCATTGACTTAATGCCCTAAAAATTATAAAAAATAGCCGATTGTCAATGATCAAAATGAACTCGTGAACTCGCCATTGACAATCGCTAGTATTACAAAACTAACTGCACAACAATTGTGCACTTTCAAATTTAACTTACAAAAATAAAATAATAGTGTAAATAAAATGAAAAGGTATTGTTTTATATCTTTTTCTTATGCTAAAATGAAAATGGTGATAAAGATGGAATATAGAGTATCAACTCATGATGAAAGAGAAACAATTGAATTAGCAGAAAACTTTGAATCAGAAAAGTTTCCTAATATGGTAATATGTTTAACAGGAGATTTAGGAAGTGGGAAAACAGTCTTTGCAAAAGGATTTGCTAGGGCATTAGGAATTACAGATGTAATTACATCTCCAACTTTTACTATTGTTAAAGAATATGAAAACGGAGAATTGCCTTTTTACCATATGGATGTGTATCGTTTAGATGAAGGTAATGTAGAAATAAATTTTAATGAATACTATGTAAAAAAAGGAGTCGTTATTATTGAATGGGCAGATTTAATACCAGACGATTTACCAGAAGAAAGATTAGAAATAAGTATTAAAATAATAGATGAAGAAAAAAGACTACTTATAATAAAACCAATTGGTAGAAGATATGAAGAACTATGCGAGGCTGTCTTGTGATATGCCTTTTTTTAGATACTTCATCTAGTTATTTAACTACTGCAGTTATAAAAGATAATATAGTTTTAAAAAACATGTATTTATTATTAGAAAAAGATATGTCAAGATTGGCACTTTTAAAAATAAAAGAAATGCTAGATAGTTTAGAATTAAAACCAACTGATATAGATGAAATATTATGTGTAAATGGTCCAGGATCATTTACAGGATTAAGAGTAGGAGTAACAATTGCCAAAACATTTGCATGGGGATTAAATAAAAAATTATATTCTATATCAAGTTTATTTACTATGGCAACAAGTATAAAAGATAAGGATTATATTATTCCTATTATTGATGCAAGAAGAGAATATGTTTTTGCAGGAATTTATGATAAAAACTATAAAAATATTTTAAATGATTGTTATATAAGCAAAGAAGAACTATTAAATAAAGTAAAACAATTAGATGGAAGTTATGAATTTGTATCTACTTCAATTATAAATAAAATAGATTCAAAAGAATATATTCCAGATATAGATAATATGATTAAATATTTAAAAAAAGAAAGTATTGAACCACATAAATTAGTTCCAAATTATTTAAAGAAAACAGAAGCAGAGGAAAACTTAAATAAATGATAAAAGAAGTAAAAGGACAAGATTTAAAAGATTTTATTGAATTAAATAATAATCCTTTTAGAAGGTACTTTTCTTATGAAGAAGATAACCAAATATTAGGATATTTTATTATTGATATTTTATATGAAAAAATTGAACTTATTAACATTTTTGTTAATAAAGATGCAAGAAATAGAAAAATTGGTTCAAATATGATAGAATATTTAATTAAATTTGGAAAAAATAATAAAAAAGATAATATTACTTTAGAAGTAAAAGAAGATAATCTTTATGCAATTAAGTTATATGAAAAATATAATTTTAGGAAAGTAGCTATTAGAAAAGGTTATTATAATGGAACAGATGGTATTTTAATGGAGTTGAGTTTATGAAAGATGTTTATATATTAGGAATTGAATCGAGTTGTGATGAAACAAGTTGTTCAATTGTAAAAAATGGTCATGAAGAACTAGCAACAGTTATATTAAGTCAAATAGATATTCATACTTTATATGGTGGAGTAGTACCGGAAATAGCAAGTCGAAATCATGTTAAAGATATTACTTTTGTAATAGAAAAGTGTTTGAAAGATGCTAATATAAAAATGGATGATATTACTGCTATAGCAGTAACTTATGGACCAGGTTTAATTGGATCATTACTAGTAGGAATCGAAGCTGCAAAAACAATGGCTTATATTTTTGATAAACCTTTAATACCAGTTCATCATATAGCAGGTCATATTTATGCTAATAATATAGAAAATGAAATGAAGTTTCCTCTAATGTGTTTAGTAATAAGTGGAGGACATACTGATTTAATATATATGAAAGAACACTATAGTTTTGAAAGAATAGGTGGCACTTTAGATGATGCTGTTGGAGAATGCTATGATAAAGTTGCAAGAACTATAGATATTGGTTATCCAGGAGGGCCTGTTATAGATGAAATGGCTAAAACTGGTAATTGTCGTTATAATTTGCCAATTCCATTACATGATAGTGAAGATTTAAATTTTAGTTTTAGTGGATTAAAAAGTGCAGTTATAAACTTGGTTCATAATGAAGAACAAAGAGGAAATGAAATAGATAAATTTGATTTAGCTGCTTCATTTCAAGATGCTGTAATAAATAGTTTAGTTAATAAAACAACGATTGCATTAAAAAAATATAATGTTAAAAACCTAGTTTTAGCAGGTGGAGTAGCAGCAAATAAAGGAATAAGAAATGAATTTAATCAATTATCTATAAAAAATGATTTTAATTTTAGTTATCCAAGCATAAAATATTGTACAGATAATGCTACTATGATAGCCACAGCAGGATATTTTTGTTATAAATTAGGTAGGGTTAATAATCTAGATTTAAATGGAAAATCTAGTGAAAAACTCAGTTAATAATAAAAAAATAAAGAAAATTGTAATTTTTACTTGCCAAAATGCAATTTTTATTGTAATATTTATATTGCTTAATAT
>CAZCLV010000051.1:0-6435 GCA_964499645.1 uncultured Mycoplasma sp. | reverse complement strand
AGATAGATTTATGGCTTTTGAAACTGAAAAAGAAGCAAGAAAAGTTTCAGATGAAAGAACTACAAGACACAAAGAAGCTAATTCAAATAGAACTGGTATGACACTTGAAGATTTATTTAGTAAAGTTAAAGAAGGAACAAAAAAGATAAGTGTTATTTTAAAAACTGATGTAAAAGGTTCAGAAGAAGCAATAAAAAATTCATTAAAGAAAATAGATGTTGAAGGTGTTACAGTAGATGTAATAAGAAGTGGAGTAGGAACTATTACTGAAAGTGATATTGTTTTAGCAAATGCTTCAAAAGCAATAATCTATGGATTTAATATTAGGCCTAACAATAAAACACTAGAAGTTTCAAAAGAATATAATGTAGAAATTAGATTACATACAGTAATTTATAAAATAATTGAAGAATTAGAACAAGCTATTATAGGTATGCTTGATCCTGAATATGAAGAAAAAGTAACTGGAACAGCAGAAGTAAGACAATTATTTAAATTTTCTAAAGTTGGAATAATTGCAGGATCGCATGTTACGAATGGAATTATTAAGCAAAACTCTAAGGCCAGATTAATTAGAGATGATGTAATAATATATGATGGCAAAATTTCCTCACTTCAAAGAGAAAAAGATAAGGCAAGTGAAGTAAAAAAAGGAATGGATTGTGGTATAACTTTAGAAAATTATATAGATATAAAAGAAAATGATATTATTGAATCTTATGAATTAGTGGAGGTAAAAAGAAAATGAGTATCAAAACTGAAAAAATAGGAAGTAATTTTGTTAAAGAAATAAGCTATATAATTATGGAAGAAATAAAAGATCCAAAAATTCAATTTGTCACATTAACAGATTGTGATGTAACAAATGATTTATCTTATGCTAAAGTATATTTTACAACTCTAAAAGATGAAGAAAAAGAAGAAGTACTTGAAGCATTAAATAAAGCAGCAAACTTTATTGAAATTGAATTATCAAAAAGAATAGAAATTAGAAAAATGCCTCAAATAAGTTTTTATTTAGATGAATCAATAGATTATGGTAATCATATTGAAAAACTAATAGATGAAGTAAACAAGGAAGATAATAAATAGTTATTATCTTTTTTGTTTATATGATATAATTTTATTGGTGATTTTATGAATGGAATATTACTAATAAATAAAGAAAAAGATTATACAAGCAGAGATATAGTAAATATAATATCTAAAAAATTTAATACAAAAAAAGTTGGCCATTTTGGCACATTAGATCCATTAGCAACAGGACTTTTAGTAATAGGAATAGAAAAATACACAAAACTACAATCTATTTTAAAAGATGAAACTAAGGAATATATATGTGAAGTATTAATAGGAAAAAGTACAGACACTTATGATATTACTGGTAATACAATTGAAGAAAAAGAAACTAAATTAATTGAAAAAGACATTTTTGAAGTACTAAATAGTTTTATAAAAACATATAATCAAGAAGTACCAATATATTCTGCAGTAAAAGTAAATGGTAAAAAATTATATGAATATGCTAGAGAAAAGAAAGAAATTTTATTACCAAAAAAAGAAGTAACTATTTTTGATATAAAACTATTGAATTTTAACTTAAATACTTTTACTTTTATTTGTAAAGTTAGTAAAGGAACTTATATAAGAAGTTTAGTTAATGATATAAGTAAAGAATTAGAAGTTCCTATGTGTATGCTTAATTTAAAAAGAACAAAAATAGGACAATTTGATATAAAAGATTCTTATACAATAAATGATATAGAAAATAATAATTATAGGTTTTATGATATAAACAAAGTATTAGATTATAAAAAAGTTGAAATATCTAAAAATATTGAAACTGCTATAAAAAATGGAAATAAAATAGAAAATATATATAATTGTGAAAGAATATTGTTTACAAAAGATAATAGGAACATAATAATTTACGAAAATTATAGTAATAATATGATGAAACCAATATTTAGATTTGACTAAAATATACTTTTTTGGTATAATATTAGCATTATTTAAGAGGTGTGCTTATGCAAGTAGTAGAAAAATTTGTATTAAATAGAAAAGATTTAAAATATATTTATGTTGAAAGAACAGAAGGTAATTTTAATCATGTCCAATATAATGTTTATCATAATATAAAAAATTGTCAAAAGTTATCTGATGATGATTTCTATTTAACATATGGAAATGATGAAATAATTAGTCTAATAGAATATGTAAAAGCTGTTCAAGATGATATAATTTTTGAAAATGCAGAGCCTAATATTATAAAAAAATTATTAGTAGAATTAAAAAAAGTAGAAACTAGAATAAAAATGTTTAAAAAGAGTAATCCTTCTTTATGGGGATATAAAGCAACATTACTGTCTTGTATAGATTTATTTAATAAAGTACTTGAAAAAAACCCAAGGGAAAAAGATGAATACGATTATCAAATTGATATAAACAGACTAGAAGATAATGATATTGATGATGCTTTAATAGCTTTAAATGATCCAAATAGACCTTTAATTCGTGTCAGAAAAAAGGAAGAAATATTTGATAAAGTTGCATAATAAAAGTCAACAGCTGTTGACTTTTTAATTACTATTTATAGGGTTCAATTATATTATAACATTAATCTTAATATAATTAAACTCTATTTTTTTACTTCTTTGTATGATAGTATAGAAATAATTATAGTAAGGAGTAAAGTTATGGAAACAGGTTTTAATAATGAAAAATATGTAAAAATACAAAGTGAAAAAATAAGAGAAAGATTTAAATTATTTGATAAATTATATCTTGAAATAGGTGGAAAACTATTTGATGATACCCATGCTGCAAGAGTGCTTCCTGGATTTAAATCAGACTCAAAGATAAGTATGTTTCAAGAACTAAAAGATGATTTAGAAATTATTTTTTGTATAAATGCAGGTGACATAGAAAAAAATAAAACCAGAGCAGAGTATGGTGTAACTTATGATATAGAAATGATAAGATTAATTAATCATTCAGTTGCTTTAGGATTTAGTGTTAATTCAGTAGTCATTACATTATATAAAAATCAACCAAGTGTAAACAAATTTATAAAAAGATTAAATAGACAAGGAATAAAAACTTATGTTCATACCTTTACAAAGGGATATCCTACTGATGTGGATGTTATTGTTAGCGAAGAAGGATATGGCGCTAATTCATATATAGAAACAACTAAAAAACTAATATTAGTTAATGCTCCTGGACCTGGTTCTGGTAAACTTGCAACTTGTTTATCACAACTTTATCATGAACACAAAAATAATGTTAATGCTGGCTATGCAAAATTTGAAACATTTCCTGTATGGAACTTAGACTTGAAACATCCAGTTAATGTTGCCTATGAAGCTGCTACTGCAGATCTAAGTGATGTGAATATGATAGATTTATTTCATAAAGAAGCATACAATGAATTGACAGTTAATTATAATCGTGATTTGGAAGTTTTTCCAGTCATTAAAACAATTTTAAATAAAATTACTAATAGTGATATCTATAAATCACCTACTGATATGGGTGTAAATATGGTGGGATTTTGTATTGATAATGAAAGAAAAGTAAGAGATGCTTCAAAAAAAGAAATAATAAGAAGATATTATGCAGAAATGACTAACTATAAACTAGGTATTGTAGATGAAGAAACACCACATAGAATAAAAACACTTATGAAAGAAATAAATATTAATGAGGATGTTTTAAAAGTAGTAGAACCAGCATTGAAAAAAGCTAAACAAGAAAATAGACCAGTTATTGCAATGCAATTACCAAATAAAAAAATAATTACTGGTAAAGAAACAAGTTTACTTTCTCCTGCAAGTAGCTTAATCATAAATGCTATAAAGGAATTAACCAAAATACCAGATGATATACTTTTAATTGCCCCTGCAATTATTGAACCAATATTAAAATATAGAGATTTATCAAATAATAATCAAAAGACATTGCAATTACAAGAAACAATGATTGTATTAAGCATTTGCTCTGTAACTAATCCAATTATTGAAAAAGCATTAGACAATATAAAATTACTTGAAGGTTGTGAAGCACATGCTAGTTATATTGTTCATAGTGGGGAATTAAAATCATTAAAAGATTTAAAAATTAATATGACTTGTGAACCAATATTTTATTCAGATAATTTGTATTAATTTGTTTTTAAATACTTGTAAAATACTTATAAATAAA
This sequence comes from uncultured Mycoplasma sp., assembly GCA_964499645.1. Lineage (GTDB taxonomy): Bacteria > Bacillota_I > Bacilli_A > RF39 > UBA660 > CAG-611. Next base: position 2,232 of record CAZCLV010000051.1, on the reverse strand, counting down.
GTAATATATTATATGAAAGAAGTGAGTTTATGAAAAAAATAAGATTCAATGAATTGAGCAATTATTTTGGAAAAGAAATAACAATTTCAGGATTTATTGATAATATTAGAAATTTACAATATGTAATATTTATGATTTTAAGATTTGATAATAATAAGTTACAAATTACAATTGAAAAAAATGAAGAAAATAAAGAATTAGTAGATATTGTTTCAAATTTAACATTAGAATCCACTATAAAAGTAATAGGTTTTTTAAATAATAATGAAAAAGTTAAACTAAATGGAATGGAATTAATTCCAAGTAATATTGTAATTACTAGTTTAGCATTGACTGAACTTCCTATTGATATTAAAGATAAAGATAAAACACTTCGTGAAACTAGATTAGATTATAGATTTTTAGATTTAAGAAGAGAAGATAATAAACTATTATTTGAGTGTCAATCATTTATAGAAAAGTGTATGAGAGATTATTGGTATAAAAATGAATATACTGAAATACATACACCTAAAATATGTGCTAGTGCTGCTGAAAGTGGTGCGGAAATGTTTAAACTAGATTATTTTGGACAAAAAGCAGTATTATCACAAAGTCCACAATTTTATAAACAAATGTCATTGGCAGCAGGTTTTGATAGAGTATTTGAAATAGGACCTGTTTATAGAGCAGAAAATTCTCATACAAGTTATCATGCTACAGAAATAGAAATGTTAGATGCTGAAATAGCGTGGATTGATTCAGTAGAAGATGTAATGGATGAAGAAGAAAAATGGGTAAAATACTTTATGACTCAACTAAAAGAAAAATATGGTGAACAAATCAAAAAAGAATTTAATGTTGAAGTTAGTGATGTAACTAATGATTTTCCAAGAATAAACTTCTATGATGCTAAAAAAATTATGAAAGATAAATATAATTATGTGGGACAAGTAGAAGAAGACTTTGAAAGACATGAAGAAGAACTAATGTGTAAATATGTAAAAGAAGAATATAATAGTGATTTTGTGTTTATAACAAATTACCCATATAGTGCAAGAAGTTTTTATGTAATGAAAGATGAAGATGGAATAACTCAAACATATGACCTTTTATATAAGGGATTAGAAATCACTAGTGGAGCCCAAAGAGAACATAGATGGGATGTTTTAGAAAAACAAATTAAAGAAAAAGGATTGAATCCAAAAGATTTACAATTTTATATAGATTTCTTTAAATATGGTTGTCCTCCACACGGTGGATTTGGTGTTGGAATGGCAAGAATTATGATGAAAATATTTGAAATAGATAATATAAGAGAAGCAACTTTTATTTATCGTGGACCTACTAGATTAAATCCATAAGGGTTTAATCTATTTTTTGGAGGAATTATGGATTATAAAGACATTGAAAGAAGTATAATAAAAAAATACAGAAGTACAATTTATAGAAAATTTATAAATGCAGTAAAAGATTATGACTTAATAAAAGAAAATGATAAAATATGTATTTGTATTTCTGGAGGTAAAGATTCTTTTTTGTTAGCAAAATGTATGCAAGAATTACAAAAGCATTCTAAATATAAATTTGATTTAGAGTATATTGTAATGAATCCGGGATATAAAGAAGAAAATATAAATCTAATAAATAAAAATTTAAAGCTATTAAATATTGAAGCCAAAATATATAAAAGTAATATTTTTGAAGAAATAATTAATACTGTTTCACCTTGCTATTTATGTGCTAGAAAAAGAAGAGGCAATTTATATAATAAAGCTAAAGAACTTGGATGTAATAAAATTGCTTTAGGTCATCACTTTGATGATGTAATTGAAACAATTATGTTAAATATTTTATATGCTGGAGAATATAAAACAATGATGCCTAAATTAAAAAGTAAAAATTATGAAGGAATGGAATTAATTAGACCATTATATTATGTAAAAGAAGATGATATTATTTCTTGGAAAAATTATAATAAACTTTCATTTTTAGATTGTGCTTGTAATATTACTAAAAAAGATATTGGAAAAAGAAAAGAAATAAAAGAATTAATTAAAGAATTAAGAAAAACTTATGAGAATACTGATATTAATATTTTTAGAAGTAGTTCAAATATTAATATTGATGCCATTTTAGGTTATAAGACAGAAAAAGAAAAATATAACTTTTTAGATCAATATGATAATGAATAATTAAAAACTATAAAAGAATATGTTTATAAATAAATAGAAAAAAGAATAATAAAAATAA
>CAZCLV010000050.1:0-6503 GCA_964499645.1 uncultured Mycoplasma sp. | reverse complement strand
CGATTGATTTAATCAATTAACATCGCACTGGTGCGACGATTTTATCTTTTGGAGCGGATGAGGAGAATCGAACTCCCGTAGTCAGCTTGGAAGGCTGAGGTTCTACCACTAAACTACATCCGCATAAAACTACAAAGAACTTGTAGGCATATTTAATTATACCGAAAAAATTATAAATGTCAACAAATTCATTTTATAAATTCAAATTATTTTCAATTTTTAATTATTGGTTTATAATTATATTGGTGGTTGTATGAAAAATAATATATTATATGTAGTTCTATTTTTATTACTATTATTTCCTATTTCTGTATATGGAACAAATCGTACAGAAATAACTTTAAGTGAATGTGTTGATGGTGATACTGCTAAATTTATTATTGATGATAAAGTTGAAAAAGTAAGATTCTTAGCAATTGATACAGAAGAATCTAAAAGCACTACTAAAGATAATACATATATGGGAATGATAGCAAGTTATTATACATGTTTAAGATTAAAACTTGCTTCTAAAATAGAAATTGAATATGATTCAAATGCTAATGCAACAGATAAATATGGTAGAAAACTAGGATGGATTTTTGTAAATAATGAATTATTACAATCTTCTTTAGTAGAAAAAGGTTTAGCAAAAGTTGCATATCTTTATAGTGATTATACTTATACAGATAAATTACAAGAACAAGAAAAAGAAGCAAAAGAACTTGGAATAGGTATATGGAATGAAGATAATATAATAGAGAAAATCTATAATTGCGTAAAAACAATAATAAAAATATTTACTTAATATTTAATAAATGATAAAATAATTATTGGAAAGATGGAGGAAGTAAAATGAAAAAATATATCAGTTTAATTATCGTAGTAAGTTTATTAATAGTAATAATAGGAGGAACATACTTTTTATCAAAAACAGCAGAAACAAGAAATTTTAAAGAAATATCATATGAAGATTATCAAAATTTATCAAATAAAAAAGAAGAGTCATTAGTATATTTTGGTTTAAAAGAAGACACTGAAACATTATCTTTATTAAAAGAAATTGGAAAAGAAAATAAAGTAAGTATTAAATATGTTTTTATTGATGAATTGAGTAATGAAGAAAAAGCATCATTAAGTACTAGTGAAAAAGAATTAACATTAGTATCAAAAACTTTAAAAGATAATTCTTATACAGGAGAATTTTCTAAATCACAAATACTAAGTTATTTAAGAGAAAATGAACTTGTTGCAAAAGAATATATATCAATTGGAGCAGATGAATATTTAAAACTAATTAAAGGAAAAAATGTAGTAGTATTTATAGGAGCATCTACTTGTGGTTATTGTACAAAATTTAAACCTGAAGTTAATAATCTTATTAACAAATATAATGTTAGCGTTTATTATCTAGAGTTAGATAAATTTTCTGAAAGTGATTTAAAGAAAATCTATGATAGTGCAAGTTTCTTTACAGAAGAACAATGGGGGACACCAACTACATTTATCTTTACAAATGGTAAAATTGTAGATACATTATCTGGATATACAACAGCAGATGAAGTTGCAAAATTCTTAAAATCAAATAAGGTCATAAAATAATGAATAACACTAGTGATTCTAATTCAGTATATGAAATGGTTAAAGCATTTAAAAAAAAATATCCTGAAACTATTGCTTGGAGATTAAAAAGACATTCAAAAGTAATACAAAAACATTTAAATCCTGGAGAAAAGGTAATATATGCATTTGTAGGGCAACATAATGACTCATTATTTAATATTTGTTCAACAAATGTTTTTGCAATAACAAACAAAAGAATGATTATTGGAACAAAAAGAATATTTTTTGGATACTTTATGCATTCTATAACACCAGATATGTTTAATGATGTTCGAGTTAGTGCAGATATGTTATATGGAAAAGTTGAAATAGACACATTAAAAGAATATATTGTAATTACTAATTTAAGCAAAAGATCTTTACAAGAAATAGAAACAGCAATTACTGAATATGTAATGCATGAAAAAGAAATTAGTGAAACCCTAAAAAATATTTAAAAGAAATATTAATTATTTCTTTTTTTTGATATAATAAATATAAGGTGGTAGAAGTGAAAAAGATTTTTAAAAGATTAATATTAATAATTATTATTTTACTTACATTAAGACTTATTACATATGCATTTAAGTCTAAACATACTATAAAATATAATATTAATGATATTTATATTGATGAAATATATAATAAAGATAAATATTACTTTAATATAAAAATAAAAGATATAGAGTTCTCATTTCAATATAAAAATATTTTTAATAAATCTAAAAAAGTAATTAAAAAAATAGAAACTTATAATAAAGATGATTTAGTATGTATATATCCAGTTTTTAAAAATAATAATGTATTAGATATTATTTGTTCAAAAGATGATATTCAATATAGTTATACTTATCTAAAAGAAGAATTAAACGATTTTGTTAATTTATTAATAAAAAAAGGATATAAAAATACATCTTGGATAGAGCAAACTAAAACAAAAAAAATAGGGACTTCTATTATTTATCAAACTAATATTGAAGATAATACATTTATTTATATTTGGAAATATAATGGATTTTATTCAATAAATAATAAAAAATTAAAACAAATAAACTATTTTAATAATGATACTTACTTAAATAACTTAGGCATTCAAGTAAATAACTATTATGTTGTTCCTGATTATAATCAAAAATATGAATATAATAAATTAATTATATTTAATATGATAAATGATAACATTAAGACTTTAAATTTTAAAAAAGGATTAACAATAACAAATGATTATTATAATAATGGAGTAGTTAATAATAATTTATATGTATTTGATACTGATAATTTAAAACAATATAAAATAAACATTAAAAGAAATAAATACGAAGAAGTAGGAAATAAAAATAATAATGCATTATATTATAATGGAACATGGCAAACAAGAAATATATATGATTTTGTGACTAATAAATTAGAGTTTTTAGTAGAAGAAGATATTCCTAATATACTTAAAGAATATAAACAAGTATATAATTATAAAGATAATTACTATTATATAGATAAAGATAATATTATTTTATATAATAATAATTTAAAGAGTAAAACTTATTTATTTAATAGTAGTTCTATAAATAATATAAAATTAGTAGAAGATACATTATATTTTATCGAAGATAATACTTTATATTCATATAATATTTTAAATGGTTTAAACAAGTTAATTATTTATGATGAATTATCTTTTAATAAAGTAAATAGATACGCAATATATAAGAAGTAAAATATACTTCTTTTTTGCATATAATTTAAAGAAGGAGGATTATATGGAAATATATATTGTAAAAGAAAATGATACATTGGAAAGTATTGCTAACTTATATAATGTTCCCGCAAGCGAAATAATTAAAGCAAATAATTTACCATTTCCTTATACTTTGGTAGTAGGTCAAGCAATAAATGTACCTACAAGTATGATGAATATATTTGATTATTATGTAGTTAAAAAGAATGATACATTATATAATATAGCAACAACAAATAATATTAATGTTAATCTTTTAGCATCAATAAATGGTTTAGATTTAAATGAATATATTTATCCAGGACAAACAATACTTATACCTAAAAAAGGAATAGAAACATATATTACAAAGATGGGAGATACTATCCAATCAGTTGCAAAAATGTTTAATACAATACCACAATCTTTAATATATAATAATAACAATATTTATCTATTGCCTGAACAGTTAGTTGTCTATAGAAAATAAGAAAAGCTTGCGTTTTTAAAGGTTTTATGCTATAATTATACCCATCTAGAAGTGGCACATTATTCTAGTCAATAAATTTTTTATGAAGGCAGGGCTAAAAATCTGCTAAAGAGCATAACTGTGAAGTCTTTGGTGTTTGCTTCTTACGCCCAGTTTGGGGTGGATGCTGAGGGTTAAGAATATATGGGCGCTCATAATGGCATATGACAAACGACCCATTTATTCGTGGAGACCTATTATTGTAAAGTACCTATACAGATTACTTGATGGATTCTTTATGAAATAGGATATAAACCTATCTTGTGGCGAAATGCTATGGATAGTGTAGCTTGACTTGCGTGATTAAAGGGAATTATAGATCTATCTTAATAACTTGGCCAAAGAATATTTAAGAATTGCTATATGAAACTTTAATTGCAAAAAAGTATTAATAATCTAATTTATTGATGGGGAAAACTCCTAGAGTGAAATTTTTATGGGATTGCAGTGCGTACTAAGTGGTAATCAAGTCGTAGAATAGGTGACTATCTATTATTTCTTTTAAAAGGGAACTGCTTATTTGGTAACGAGTAAGTAAGAAATAGGGAAATCCTACTTGACCTAAGACGTAAAGTTAACTATAAGAATAGCCATTTCTTTTTTTTATGTTATAATTTAAGTAGGTGAATAAAATGAAATTTAAAGTATTTAAAGAAAAATATGAAGAACAAGTAAAAAAAGATCCAAAAGAAAAGAAAAAAACAGATAATAAATGGGTATTTAAAATAATTATATTAGCTTTTTCTATATCTTTAGGATTATCTTTATTATCAGAGTTAATAATTCCTAATGTATATGTAATAATAAGTATTATTCTTATTCTAATATTTATTTTATTAGGAATAATATTTGATATTATAGGAGTAGCAATTACAACAGCAGATCCAAAAATGTTTCATTCAATGGCTACAAAAAAGGTAAAAGGTTCTAAAACTGCTATTAATTTTATAAATAAAAAAGATAAAGTTTCTAGTTTTTGTAATGATGTTATTGGAGATATCTGTGGAGTAGTTTCAGGTAGTTGTGGTTTGTCAGTAGCTATAAGTTTATCTAAGATAATAGATATTGATTTACTTATAATAACAGTATTAATTACAAGTATAATATCTGCATTAACAATAGGTGGCAAAGCTTTAGGAAAAAGTATTGCTGTTAATAAAAGCAATCTTATAGTATTTGAATTTGCTAAAGTAATAAGTGTTTTTAAAAAAGATAAATAAGGACTAAATAATTGATTTTAGTCTTTTTTATTGGTACAATGAAATTGGTGATTAAAATGATTTTACCTGCAGATAGTTATGTAATAATAAATAAAAGTATAATTACAGAAATTGATAAAAAAATACTAATTGATTTATATCAACCAATAATTGGTAATAAAGCAATTTCTCTTTATTATACTTTATTAAACGATTTAGAAAAAAGTTGTTTTATGTCAGAAAATTATACACATCACCATTTATTAAGTGTTATGCAAATGTCTTTACAAGAAATTAAAGTAGCTCGTGAAAAACTTGAAGCAGTAGGACTATTAAAAACATATTTGAAAAAAGATCATATTAATAATTATATTTATGTTTTATATTCTCCAATAAGTGCTAGTGAGTTTTTAAATCATCCAGTTTTAAGTGTTGTTTTATATAATAATATTGGTAAGAAAGAATATCAAAATATAATTGAAGCATATAAAATACCAAGAATTAACCTAAAAGATTATGAAGATATATCAGTAGATTTTAACTCAGTATTTACATCTGTTCCTTCTGATTCATTTATTACAAATGATGATTTAGTAATAAAAAATAGTAATAAATTAAAGTTTAAATCTAATATAGATATGGAACTTCTAATATCTGGTTTAATATCAAAAAATGTATCAGAGAAAGTTTTTACAAAAGAAATAATAGATTTAATAACTAATTTAAGTTGTATTTATAATTTAGATATATTAACAATGCAAAATTTAATTAAATCAAATATAAATGAAAAAGGTACTATTGATAAAGATACACTTAGAAAAAGTGCCAGAAACTATTATCAATTTGAACATAATGGTAATTTACCAACTTTAATATATTCAAAACAACCTGAATATTTAAAAACACCAAGTGGGGATACATCTAAAAAAGCAATGATGATATATACTTTTGAAAATGCTCATCCATATCAGTTTTTAAAGAGTAAATATAATGATGGAAAAGTAATAGATAGAGATTTAAGAATAATAGAAGATTTATTATTAGATTTAAAACTTACTCCAGGAGTAGTAAATGTTTTAATTGATTATGTATTAAAAGTAAATAATCAAAAATTAAATAAAAACTATATAGAAACAATAGCATCTCAATGGAAAAGATTAGGTATAGAAACAGTAGAAGAAGCTATGAATGCTTGTAAAAAAGAACATAAAAAATTAGTTAAAGTAGAATCTAAAACATATAATAAAGTACAAAAAGAAGTGGCAGTACCAGAATGGTTTGATAAAAAAATAGAAAAACAAGAAGTATCAACAGAAGAACAAGAAGAATTAAAAAAATTATTAGGTACTTATTCGTAGGAGAATTATGGAAGATAAAAAAAGATTTACAATGATAGATGAAAGTTTTATATGTAACCATTGTGGAAAGGAAATTTTTCCTCTTTTATATACAGCAAGAGATCATTGCCCATATTGTTTAT
>CAZCLV010000049.1:0-6797 GCA_964499645.1 uncultured Mycoplasma sp. | reverse complement strand
CTAATGGTGCCTGTGGTCGGACTCGAACCGACACGATATTGCTATCACTGGATTTTGAGTCCAGCACGTCTACCAATTCCATCACACAGGCAGAAAAAATTATAATTGTTCTATATTTTCTTCTTTATATTTAGAACTATATAATTCTTGTTCTTCATTTGTAATAATTTCTTCAAATTTAGGTAACTCATCTCTTGATGATAAACCAAAATAATCTAAAAATTGGGATGTTATTCCATATAAATTAGGTCTTCCTAAGGTATCTGCTTTTCCTAATTCTTTTACAAAGTCTTTTGCTACTAATGACCTAATCATTTGAGCAGAATTAACTCCTCTTAATTCATCAACTTGTAAACGGGTAACAGGTTCATTATACGCAATAATAGCCAAAGTTTCAAGTGCTGATTGTGATAAATTTCTTACATCTGTTATTTCACTTAATTTTTTGTAATATTCTTTATGTTCTTGTTTTGTTGTTAATTTATATTTATTACCAAGAAATTTTAATTCAATACCACGTTCTTTATCATTATATTCATTTGTTAATTCATCAATTATTTCCTTTGCTTGTTCTTCATTAACATCCAATATTTCACATATTTCATTAATATTTAAGCCTTCATCTCCTACTACAAAAAGAAGTCCTTCTAAAATAGCTTTCATTATGCCACCTCACAATATATTTTATCAAAATTATTTTCTTGTGTAATTATTATCTCTTTATTTTTTGCCATTTCTAATATTGATAAAAATGTCACTACTACATATGGTTTTGTTGTTTCTTCAAATAACTCAAAAAATTCTATCTTTTTTCTTGTTTTAAACATATTTTTTATACTTATTGTTCTTTCTTCTACAGATATTTCTTTTGTTGTTACTCTAGTTATCATTGGTTCATTATACTTTTTTCTTTCTAAATATTTTTCAAATGCTTTTAATAAATCATCCAAAGAAACATCTTGTCCTAATTTAATTTCACTTGCAGCATATTCTTTTAAATTAGATGGAACTTTTGTATAAATTTCTTTTCTTTTTTCCTCTAATTCTTTAAAAGTGCCAGTCATTTCTTTATATTGTTTATATTCAAGTAATCTATTTACTAAGTTTTCTTTTGCATCTATATATTCTTCATCTTCTATTATTTCTTCTTGATTTGGTAATAATTCTTTTGATTTTAAATATATTAATTCTGATGCTAAACTTAAGTACTCTGATGCTACTGTTAGGTTTAATTCTTCCATATTCTTAATATAACAAAGATATTGATCAGTTAAAGAGACTATCTTAATATCCATAATATCCATCTTTGACTCTTTTATTAAATGTAATAATAAATCAAGTGGTCCTTCAAATTCATTTATTTTAAATTTATAATCCATATTTTACACATCCTAAATACTATCTTATTATATCATAAAAATAATTCTTTGTATAAAAAAAGCTATGAATTCTTCATAACCTTTCCATTAAAATCTATTTGATATGTAATTTGTTCTCCATTTTGCGTTAAAAAACTTATTTGATCCTTATCTAAATATGATAAGACATTTGCTACATATTGTGGATCTCCTTGTTTTCTTTCCTCACTAACATATTCACAGCATTTTAAAAATTCTGAATTTCCTTTATCGTTTAAAACCTCTTCTCTTGATATCCCATATTGATTATTATATTCATTAAACAAACTTCTCATATTACCAGAGCCATAATTATATGCTTGAATACTTGCATATAATTGATAATTGTTTTCTTTACAAGCATTTTGAAGGATACAGCATCCAACTTGAATATTTCCTTCCAAACTTTGTAATTTTTCTTCTGTTATTACTATTGTTTCAGTTTGGTTTGTTTCAACATTATATGCAGATATTGGTGAATTAACCCAGATTCCCTCAATTTGCATTAACCCGTAGGCACCACTACTATCTCTTGTTTCTGAATGCTTTCCTCTTTCTTGTGTTGCAATAGCCATGACTAAATTTGCGTCTAAACCATACATTTTTGCATATTTTGTTATTATATCTTCATAATTAGTTTTTACAAAATTGAGCTTTTCACTATCAGTTCTATCTTCACATGAAAAACTTGTTTGAACTTCAAATTCATTTCTTAATACTGAAGGCTCAATAGTTTCTTGATATTCCTCATTTTCTTCTTTAACATTTTCCATAATTTCTTCAAAGTCTTCATCTAGATTATTTTCTACAATTGGTGGCTGAGCACTTGCTAAATCACTATCATTCATATACTCATCCAAAACATAATATTGTTCAGTCTTATTTGAATAATTTAATACTTGTTTCATTCTTTGCTCTGATTTTATTACTTTTCCTGCTGCAATAAGCATGATTATTATTGCAGATACTGATATTATTTTAGTTCCTACTTTTCTACTTGCATTACGATTTACTTTTTTATTATTACTCTTTTTTAATATTTCTTTAGCTTTTTTTCTTTGTAATGAAGCTAGTTCATCTATTTCATCAATAGTTAAATTTTTATCAAGAAAGTCACTTATTATTTTATTTTTCTTTAATATTTGATAGTTTTTTGCTATTACTGTAACTTCATCATAATAAAGATTATAGCCTTCTTCTTGAAAATTAACTTCAACAATTGGTGGATTTTCTTTTAACAATCGATTCAAAATGTCTTTCATTTGTTCATTTTTTAATGTTACTCTTTTTCCATTCATAATAGCATTACATATAATTTTATAATCTATGGCATCTATTTCTAATTTCATATACTAATCCTCTAATTCCTTCTCAATCATTTTATCAATAAAATCAAATTCTTCTTCTGATTCAATTTTTATTAAATTAATTTCATTGTCAATGATCTCATATTTTGATGCTAAAATATTAAGATTATTTTCTTCGTTATCAGTATAAACAAGATACTTGTTATCATTATTTTCAAATAGATAAAGTATTTCATAATTTTTTTCAATTCCATTATCTAAAATTTTCATATTAAATAGTTTATTCATATAACCATCCCTATCCTATATTAAAATTATATCATAAAAATAAAAAAAAGAGAATTAATCTCTTGGTTTAAGTATTAAAGCAAATATAAAACTAAATACAATAGCACTTGTTATACCTGCTGCTGTTAGATCAAATATCCCCATTGGTATTCCTGCCGCACCATAAATAATTGTTTTTTCCATTGCACCATGTATTAATAAATGTCCAAAGCTTGTAATAGGTACTAAAGCTCCGCCACCTACTTTCAAAATTATTTTATCATATATGTTAAATACATCTAATAAACAACCTAGAACAACAAATATACTTGTAATATGCCCTGCTGTAAGTTTAGTATTATCTAATATAATTTGAGCTATTAAACATATTCCTCCACAAAATAAGAATGAATATAAATACATCATATTACCACCTCAAAACTAACAGCATGAGCTATTGATAAAATGTTTTCTTTTTGATAAAGAAATGTAGGAGAAAAAAGTGCTCCTGTTGTTACTAATAAAACTCTTTTTATTTTTTTTTGATTCATTAAATTAAATATATAAGAGTAATTAACTAATGCACTACATACCGGACCACTTCCACCGGCACTAACCTGTTTTTGATTTTGTAAATCATATAAAATAACTCCACAATCATTATAATTATCATTTAGTATAATTTTATATTCTTTATTTATATAATCTTTTAATATTTGTTTCCCATACTTTCCTAAATCTCCTGTTAAAATCATATCATAATAGTCCGGTTTTCTTTTTAAATCTTTTAAATGATTTGCTATTGTATCAGCAGCAGCCGGTGCCATAGCAGCTCCCATATTATTTGGGTCATTAAATCCAATATCTATTATTTTTCCTATTGTAGAAGACTCAACTTTTATATTAGATTTTTTATTACTTAATAAAACACTTGCTCCTCCTGTTGAAGTAAATGTTGCAGTCAATGGTTTAGGAGCTCCATATTCTATAGGATTACGAAATTGTTTTTCACTACCTAAATTATGTGATGTGGTAATACAAATAGCATTTTTAATTTTATTACTATCTATCATATTAGAAGCAATAATTATTTGTTCCATTGTTGTAGCACATGCACTATAAGTCCCTAAAAAAGGCATATTATAATCTTTTGCTCCATAACATGAAACTGCTATTTGATTAGATAGATCTCCACCTACTAAAAGATCAACATTTTGTTTTAACAAATAGCTTTTTTTTAATAAAATATCTAATGTATCTTTAAATAATTTTACTTCTGCCTTTTCAAACGATTTTTCTTTAAAATAATAATCCTCATATGTTTTATCTAATAATTTTCCAATTGGTCCTTGTTTTTCTAGTTTGCCTCCCACTGTAGATGTTGCATTTACATAAACGTTCTCATATTTAAATGTCATTTTAACCTCCCATTATTAAGAATCTAATTAATCCAAAAATGTAAGCAGATACTACTCCATATAATATAACTGAGCCTGCTAGTTTAAAAATATTACTTCCAAATCCATAGATTAATCCTTCATTCTTATAATCTAATGCTGCACTTTGCATTGAATGAGCAAACCCTGTAATAGGAATAATTACTCCCATTCTTCCAAAATGAACAAAGTTATCAAAAAATCCCAACGCTGTACATAAACATGCTAAAAATACTAAAGTCATTATCATATATACTGTGGCATCATTGGTAGGAATATTTAAAATTTTTGAATAAAAATCTATTAAAAAGTTACCTAATATTCCAAATAATCCACCTATAATAAAAGCTTTTATTATATTAAGAAATTTGTTTTCTTTTGCTTTATGACTGTCCACTATTTTTTTATAATCTTTTTTCATAATTCACCATTTATATTATGGAAAAAGAATGTTTTTTTATACGAAAAAAGGAATTATTCTATTTAATTTAATTCCTTTTTTGTTTTTATCTTAATCTTGTTCTTAATGTTGACAAAATTTCTTTTTCTTTTCTTGATACTTGTACTTGTGATAATCCTAATATATATGATGTTTCACTTTGTGTTTTGCCATTATTATATCTTTCTTCCAATATTTTTTGTGATGTTTTATCTAATTTTTCTATTTCAGTTTTTAAATCTAATATATCACTATCATATTCTTTTTGAAATGTACTTACTTTATTATATAAACAGTTTTGATCATCATCTTCTTCATCTAAACTACTTATTAATTGGTTAGCAATTTTTGCTTCTTCTAATTGCTTTTCATCTATTTCTAAAAACAATGAAATTTCAAAAGTGCTTGGTTCTCTTTGCAATTTTTGTGTTAAAACTAATTTTGCCTTTTCCATACTTATGTTTATTTTTGTTAGTTCTTTGCTTACTTTAAATGCATTACTTTCTCTAATATATTTTTTTACTTCTCCTAAAATATAAAAATAAGCATAACTAGAAAACTTGGTATTTTTATCATCTTTATAATTTTTATATGCACTTATCAAACCTAAAACTCCAACTTGATATAAATCATCTTTATCAAAATATTTACTATATTTATTAACTACTGAATAAATTAATGCTTCATTCTTAAATAATATTTCATCTGTCATATATTTACCAAATTAAATGCTGCTTGTTCTTCGCTAATTTGATAAAGATTATCTATAACATTTATATTATAATCAAATAGTTTATTTATTCCTACAATAATTAGTTTCCCATCATTAGAAGAAATATTAATATAGTTTTTAATTATTATATTAATGCCATATTTATCAATATATGTTAATTCTTCTAAATTAAGTAATACATATCTTATTCCATTATTTCTTATTAATGTTGTTAAGTCATCTTCAAGATTAGTACATGTATCACCATTTAATACCCCTTTTAATCTAACAAAAAGTATTCCTTTTTTAAATTCCATATTTGTTTCTAACATATTTCACCCTTCTTTAAAAATAGTATATAAGTCTTATCTGTCGAAATAATTCGTTTTATAATCTTATATTTATATTATTAGAAGTTTTTTATTTTATACCTAAAAAAAAGGAGTAAATAAATTACTCCATTGCATCTTTTCTTGAAAAGTTTAATCTTCCTTTTTGATCTGTACCAATTGCCTTAACAATTATTTCATCTCCAACTTTTACTACATCTTCACATTTTTCAACACGTTCTTTTGCAAGTTTTGATATATGTACTAATCCTTCACAACCAGGCCAAATTTCTACAAAACAACCAAAGCTTTCTATTTTAACTACTTTACCTGTATAAATTTTTCCTTCTTCTACTTCTCTAGTAATATTTTCAATCATAGCCATCGCTTTATCAATAACTGCATAATCACTATGATATAAGATAATATTTCCTTCATCATCTATATCAATCTTAACTGCATTTTTATCATTTACAGATATTACATTAGATGATTCTTGAATAATTTTTGTAATAACATCTCCACCACGACCAATAACTGATTTAATTTGATCTTCTCTAATTTTCATTTTCTTAATTTTTGGAGCATATTTTGATAATTCTTTTCTAGGTTCTGAAATAGCAGTTTTCATATTTTCTAATATTTCAAATCTTGCTTTTTTTGCTTGATCTAATGCTTCTTTTAATATTTGTTTAGTTATTCCTTTAATTTTAATATCCATTTGTAAAGCACATATACCATTTTTAGTACCTGCTACTTTAAAATCCATATCTCCTAAATGATCTTCTAAACCTTGAATATCAGTTAAAATAGTATAATCTTTGTTATCTGTAATTAATCCCATAGCAATACCTGCTACTGGAGCTTTTATTGGAACGCCTGCTGCCATTAATGCCATACATCCAGCACA
>CAZCLV010000048.1:0-6845 GCA_964499645.1 uncultured Mycoplasma sp. | reverse complement strand
TTGGGGAATTAGCTCAGCTGGCTAGAGCGCCTGCCTTGCACGCAGGAGGTCAAGGGTTCGAATCCCTTATTCTCCACCAAAATAAAATTTAAACTACATAATGTAGTTTTTTTTGTAAAAAAAAATATAAATTTATATTACAATTTTTATATTTTTATAATATAATTAATATACTAGAGAACTAGCATATAATTTACTTATTTATTAATAGATGTTATAATTATATACATGGTTCACAAATGGAGGTAAATATGAGTTTTGAATCAATAATAGATATAGTAAGAAAAGTAATAGATATATCAATTGTATGGGCATTATTTTATGCAGTTTTAAAAAACATTAAGAATAATGTTAAATTATCATTATTATTTAAAGGCATAATAATGATAGTAATACTAAAGGTATTAGGAGATTGGCTTGGACTTGTTACAGTAGGTCTTTTACTTGAATATGTAATTATGTGGGGACCGCTAGCATTAATAATAATATTTCAACCAGAAATAAGAGGAATACTTGAACAATTAGGGAGAACACAATTACTTGGAAGACATAAAATTTTAACTGTGGATGAAAGAGAAAAACTAGTGTATCAAGTTATTCAAGCAATAGATTATTTAAGAAAAGCCAGAATAGGTGGATTGATAGTATTAGAAAGAGATGTAAGTTTACAAGATTATATTACTAAATCAATTAACTTATATGCAGACTTATCATCAGAATTATTAATAAGTATTTTCTTCCCAAATAATCCATTACACGATGGTGGAGTAATAATTCAAGGAAATAAAATAAGTTGCGCTGGAGCAGTATTTCCAACTTCAAATAGTGAGAAAATAAATAAAAGATTAGGTACACGTCATAGAGCAGCATTAGGAATTGCTGAAGATACAGATGCTATTGCTATTGTTATTTCAGAAGAAACTGGAAGAATCTCAATAGCAGTAAAAGGAGAGTTATATTATAACTTAACAATAGATGATGCAAGAATCCTTTTAATAGATGAATTAAGACCAAAGAGTGAAGATTTTAGTGAGGAATATAATGAGGAGGATGTATATCATGAGTAAAACAAAAAAAACATCTTCTAAACCTAAAAACTATAAAACATTAAAAAAAATAGGTAGAGGAATATATAGGCTTTTTAATACCATATATAAAGTAATAGATAAAATAATTATTACACCAATAAGCAAATTAATGATTCTTATATCTAATATATTTAAATCAAATAATAAGCCAGTTGACCGTTTATTAAATAATAAATTATTTTTAATAGTATTTTCATTAATTTTGGCATTTGGAGTTTTTATATTAGTAGACAGAACTACAAATACTATTTTAAATAGTTCTGCTGATATACTATATAATCAAAAAGTAACAGCTTTATATAATGAAGAAGCGTATGTTATTGAGGGCTTACCAGAAGTAGTAGATATTACACTTATTGGAAGAAGAGCAGATTTATATTTAGCAAAACAATATCCAAGTGATGCAGTTGTAGTAGATTTAAGAGATTTAAAGCCTGGATCACATGAAGTTAATTTAAAATATAATGGGTCAGTTGCTTCAGTAGAATATAAGTTGGATCCATCTAGCTCTACGATTGTTATATATGAAAAATTAGCAGAAGCAAGAAGTATAGCAAAAGAAATTCTATATGAAAATGAATTGAATTCAAAATATAATATTTCAAGTGTTACTTTTGACAGAGAAGAAGTATATATAAAAGGTGCAGAATATAAATTAAAACAAGTTGCTATTGTAAAAGCATTAATAGATGTGAAAAACATTGTTAATCCAGATGTAGGAACAACAACGTTAAAAGATATTCCGTTAGTAGCATATAATGCAAATGGTGAAAAAATGGATGTAGAAATTGTGCCTGCAAAAGTAGATGCAAAATTAACAATAAGTTCACCAAGTAAAGAAGTAATATTGAAAGTTGTTCCAGAAGGGAATGTTATATTTGGTAAAGCAATTGAAAGCATGACTTTAAGCGCTCCAAAAGTAACAATTTATGGTGATTCTGCCACAATTAATGAAATTAATTATATACCAGTTAAAATAAATGTAAAAGATCTAGCAAAAAATACAGAATTTAATGTTAATATATCTAAACCAAGTGGAGTTAAAGAAACAAGCATATCTTCTGTGATTGTAAAAGTAACATTAACAGATATAACTGAAAAGATAATTTCGGGAGTTTCAATTGAAACAAAGAACTTAGGTAATGGACTAATTGCACAAGCAGCTTCAGAATCTGATAGTAGTGTTTCAATAATAGTAAAAGGAACATCAACAAATATAAAAGCTTTAACAGTAGATGATATTAAGGCTTCAGTAGATTTACAAGGATTAGGAGTAGGATCTCATACAGTAAATGTAAGTGTTACAGGAGAAGATTTAAAACTATCATATATGCCAAAAACAAAGACAGTAACAATTATAATTAAGAAAAACTAATAAAAAAATCACTTTCAAAGTGATTTTTTTTATTTTATTTCAATATCTTGAAGTAATAGACCTATGTTAATAATACCGGCTATACCAACTAATGAATAGATAATTCTTGAAAGTATTGTAGCATCTCCAAAAATAAATGCAACAAGATTAAAATCAAAAATTCCTATTAATCCCCAAGTTATTGCTCCAATAATTGTAAATACTAAACAAACTTTTTGTAAAGTAACCATTACTTTCCTCCTTTTTCAATATCTAATATTAGAATAATCAAAAAAAAAAAAATTATTCACGAATAATCGTTAATTTTATAAATATAATTAATTGAAAAATAAAAGAGGTGAAAGATGAAAAAAATTTTTATAATTATTGTTTTAATTATATGCATTTTAGTTACAGGATGCGGAAAGGAAAATAAGGAAAAAATAAAAAATAAATTTATTGAAGAAACTACTAATATTAAAGGCTATTTACTTGAGGGAACATTAGTTATGAATAACAATGAAGATAATTATGAATATGATGTAACGGTAAATTATTCAAAACAGGATTATTATAAAGTAACATTGAAAAATAAATCTAATAATTATGAACAAATAATTTTAAGAAATAAAGATGGTGTTTATGTAGTAACTCCTTCGCTAAATAAAAGTTTTAAATTTCAAAGCGAATGGCCATACAATAATTCGCAAAGTTACTTATTACAATCACTTGTAAATGACTTAAAAAATGATAAAGAATATAGCTTTGAACAAAAAGAAAAAAACTATACATTTATTACAAAAGTAAACTATCCCAATAATAGAAATTTATTTACGCAAAAAATAACAATAGATAAAGACATGAACTTAAAATATGTAGAAGTATTAGATGATAATAATATAGCTCACATAACATTTAAAGTAAAATCAATAGATAAAAAAGCAGTTTACTCAAATGATTATTTTAATTTAGATAAAGTGTCACCAAAAGAAACAGATGAAACATTGACTAAAAAAGAAAAGGATTTAGAAACTACAAAAGAAATAGATGAAGCATTGTTTCCATTATATTTACCTGCTAATACAAATTTGGCTAATCGTGAAACTATAAATACCAGTATTGGACAAAGAGTAATTATGACATTTTCTGGAGATAACTCATTTATTTTAGTTCAAGAAAATGTATCAAAAGAAGAAGAAATGGCAGTTACACCAAGCTATGGAGAACCATATTTGCTAATAGATACAGTTGGCGCATTAACAGACACATCATATACATGGATAAGTAATGGTATAGAATACTATATAGTGTCAGATATATTAGAACAAAATGAACTTTTAGAAGTTGCTAAGTCAATTAATGTTATTGCTACAATAAATGAAAAATAGAAAACAAATTAAAAATAAGAAACTGTGTTTCTTTTTTTTAAAAATTAATATATAATATTTATAGGTGATAAAAATGGCAAAAGCAGCAAAAAAATTACAAAAAAGTATTAAACAAGTAAAAGAAAAACAAAAAGAAGAATATCCATTAAAAAATCAAATATTATATTTTGCTAAAATATTATATCTTATAATAATAATTAGTATCCTAATGTACGGAGTAACTACAATTTTAAATGGTAGTTATAAACTTCAAGGTACAAGCAAAATTAAATATTCTACTATACTTGCTTCACAATCATTTAATAAAGGAAAAGAAAAGTATTATGTAGTATTCTATGATTTTGATACAAATGCAGATATAACTACTAAAATTGAAAAAATTACAAAGAGTAAAGTTTATAAAATAAATTTAGGAGATAAATTAAATGCCTCAATTTTATCAAATAAAAGTAATAAAGATGCAGATGCTTCTGACGAATTAAAAATAAATGGAGTTACATTAATAGAAATCTATGAAGGAAAAAATATTGATTATGTTGAAGGAAAAGAAAATGTAGTTTCATTTTTAGGAAAATTATAAAAAGTAGGTTTACCTACTTTTTTATTAAATTAAATATCTATGTAAAAAAAAGACATAATAATAAAAAGAGGTTAAATATTTTTAATTTATGTGATAAAATTAATATTATATAGAGGTGGATATAAATGAAAGAAAAAAATGAACTTGAAAAATTAAAGAAAAAATGTAAATTTAAAGAAAAAATTAAGAAGTTTTTTAAAAATGCAAATAATAAATTAAAGTTAAATGATCAAAAATTTAGTTTGTTAGAATTAGTATTACTAATTTGTGTTGCTTTTGTTTTTGGAATATTTATTAGTGAAGCTTTTATATATAATGGTAATAAAGAAAGCACATTATTGCCAACAAATAATAGTGAAATACAGAGTGTATATAATGATATATTAAAAAACTATTATAAAGATATAAATGAAAAAGAATTACAAGAATCTGCTATCAAGGGAATGCTTAATTATCTAGGGGATAATTATTCTGTATATTATGATCAGGCAGAAACAGATAGCTTTAATGAAAAATTAGATGGCACATACTTAGGAATAGGGTTTGAAGTTACTTATGGCATTGATAAGGTTCCTACTATTAGTAGAGTATTTGAAGATACACCAGCAAGCAAAGCAAAACTTCAGAAAGATGATAGAATTATAAAAGTAAATGGTATTGATGTAAGAACAAATACCTTGGATGAGTTAGTTAGCAAAATAAAAGGTGTAAAAGATAGAAAAGTCACTCTTATTATAGAAAGAGATAAAAAAGAAATGACAAAGCAATTAACTACAACAGAAGTATCAATTCCATCTGTTTCATCAAAAACATTTGAAGAAAATGGTAAAAAAATAGGATATATAAATATATCATTGTTTGCATTAAATACTGATAAACAATTTATAGAAGAATTAAAAAAGTTAGAAGAACAAGAAAAAGTAAATAGTTTAATTATTGATGTAAGAAGCAATTTAGGTGGGCATTTGTCCAGTGTTACTAATATATTAAATCAATTCTTTGGTAAAAATGATGTTTTATATCAGATAGAGAAAAAAGGAATAGTAAAAAAAGTATATGGCACAGATCTAAGTACCAGAAAATATCCTATTGTTGTATTAATAGATGGAGCAAGTGCTTCAGCAAGCGAAATTTTAGCATCAGCATTTAAAGAAATCAGTCATAGCCAAATAATAGGAAATACAACTTTTGGAAAAGGAACTGTACAACAAACATCTGAATTAGCAACAGGTGGAATGATAAAAATAACTACTGAAACATGGTTGACTTCATTAGGAAATCAAATTAATAAAGTGGGAGTAACACCAACAAAAGAAGTTTCATTAGATGAAACCTATGCAAAAAATCCAACTGATGCAAATGATAAACAATTACAAGAAGCAATAAAATATTTAAAAGATAAATAATAACTTCATAGAAATTTAATTATTTGTCTTTTTTCATTATTAATATTATAATCTAAATAGGAAGTGAAAAAATGGATAATGAAAAAGAAGGAGAAGTTTTTAATATACATAGTTATAAACATAATAGTAAATTCCATCGTGGGTGGGATGATGCATTATATATTGGAATGGAAGAAAATTATGCAATTTATGGAAACAATAAAACAATAGTAACAGAATGTGATGGGAGAACATGGAAAACAAAAGAACCTACAATTATGTATTTTATAAAAGATAATTGGTTTAATATAATAGCTCAACTAAAGCCAACAGGAATATTTTATAAATGTAATATAGCAAGCCCATATGTAATTGAAGAAAAAACAATTAAATATATAGATTATGATTTAGATTTAAAAGTATTTTCAGATGGATCATTTAAAGTGTTAGATCGAGGAGAATATAAATATCATAAAAAACTAATGGGGTATTCAGATGATTTAGACGAAATATTAAGAAGCGAATTAACAATCTTAATAGAAAGAGTAAGAAAAAAAGAATTTCCTTTTAATAAAGAAACTGTAGAAAAACATTATAAAAAATATAAAAATTTAGAAAAAATTACTAATAAATAGTAATTTTCTTTTATTAAAAAGCATAAAATAAGTAAGTAAAACAGTGAAAAACATTGTAAATTTACAAAAAAAAGTTAAAAAATGAAAAAAAGTTAAAAAAATTTACTTTTTTTATTGACATAGTAATTGCCAAGTGATATATTTAATAACGTCCAAGAAAAAACAGGAAAAAACAACAATTTAATAAAAAAACATCGAAAATTTTTATTTTTCACTTGACATTCCTATTATATTTTGGTATATTATGTAAGCAACTTGAGAAAAACAACAAGATTAGATCTTTGAAAACTGAGCAAAACGTCAATTTATTGATTTATTTGATAGCTAGGATTAAAAGTTAAAATCAAACTTTAAAATATATTTTATTGGAGAGTTTGATCCTGGCTCAGGATGAACGCTGGCGGCATGCCTAAGA
>CAZCLV010000047.1:0-6940 GCA_964499645.1 uncultured Mycoplasma sp. | reverse complement strand
ATGTCCAAAATGTGGTAAAAGTAACTTTACTGATATTAGACAATTTAATTTAATGTTTGAAACATATCGTGGTGTAACTAATGATGCTAAGAGTGTTATATATTTAAGGCCAGAAAACGCTCAAGGAGAATATGTAAACTTTTTAAATGTTCAAAGAAGTATGAGAAGTAAATTGCCATTTTCAATAGGACAAATAGGCAAAGCATTTAGAAATGAAATAACTCCTGGAAATTTTACTTTTAGAACAATAGAATTTGAACAAATGGAATATCAAACTTTTTGTAAAGAGGGAACTGATGTTGAACAATATAATTTCTTTAAGGAATATGGAAAGAAATTTTATATAGACTTAGGTTTGCCAACAGAAAAATTAAGATTTCATGATCATGAAAAATTAGCACATTATGCTAAAGCAGCTTGTGATATTGAATATGAATATCCATTTGGTTGGGGAGAAATAAATGGTACTCATAATCGTACTAATTTTGATTTAACAAGACATCAAGAATATAGTGGAGTTAGTCAAACATATTTAGATCCAGAAACAAACGAAAAGTTTATTCCATTTATAGTAGAATCTACTTATGGAGTAGATCGTACTGTTTTAGCAGTATTATTTGATGCATACGAAGAACAACAATTAGAAAATGATACTAGGGAAGTATTACATCTAAAACCTTTTTTAGCACCTTATAAGGTAACAGTTCTACCATTAATAAAAAAACTACATAGCGACAAAGCAAAAGAAATATATGAAAACTTATCTAAATACTTTATGGTTTCATATGATGAAGCAGGTAGTATTGGTAAAAGATATAGAAGAAGTGATGCTGTAGGGACTCCATTTGCTATTACTATTGATGATGACACAATAAATAATAATACAATTACAATAAGAGATAGAGATACAATGGAACAAGAAATAATAAAATTAGATGATTTAAAAAAATATATAGAAGAAAAAATTATATTTTAGGATTTGGTGTAGTATGAATGAAGTATTGATTGAAATGTTAAAAATTTATCAGCCAGATGGTAGATGCTGGATGAATTATGAATTGTCTAAAAAAAATAACTATACATTTCATCACATAAAAGAAGTAAGAAATGGCGGATTATATGTGATAGAAAATGGTGCTATTTTAACGCGTGATGCACATACTTATTTAAACTATCTATCACGTAATGATTATATAATTTATAAAAAACTCAATCAATTATTTCAACGCTTAAATAATACTAGAAAACCACCAACATTTTTATATTATGAAGAATTAGATGATATAATGAAAAAAGTAAGAAAATAATATTTTTTATAAATATTATTTTTTTCTACATTTTTCCCCTTTAGGTATGAATTATACTTATTA
Organism: uncultured Mycoplasma sp.; assembly: GCA_964499645.1. GTDB lineage: Bacteria > Bacillota_I > Bacilli_A > RF39 > UBA660 > CAG-611. The sequence goes on along the minus strand of CAZCLV010000047.1, from coordinate 5,570 downwards.
CGGTGATATAAATGAAAGAATATTATGTATTTAATTTAAAAAAAGAATTTATAAAATTATATAAGAATAAACCAAGTGAATTGTTTTATATTTTTAATCGAATATATTATATGAAAGAAATAGATAAAATGTACGGATATAATTTATTTGAACAAATAAGTAATTTTTTTGATAAAAAAAATATAAATGATTACTTATTTAATAAATATAAAGATAAAATAATGTATTCTTTTACAAATGATGAACATATAATTAATAATTTATTCTTGAATGAAATAAGTATTTTGAAAATAAAGAGCTCCAATTTAAAAATTCAAACTAATAAAGATGAATGTACTTTTCTAAAAGGATTAATGGAATATAGCAACAACTTTTTTGTTTGTGATTTTAAAGAACAAGAATACTTTTTTCTAAGTAATTACAAAACAAAAATAAAAAATTAATAAAATGACTTGAAATTACATATAATTTTATATACAATAAATAATGTAAATGGAGGTAATAATTATGTGGCATGATATATTAATGATTGTAATAGGTTTAATTCCAGGTTTAGTAATTGGATTTTTCTTAGCACGTTTCTTTATGAAGAAATATTTAAAAAAGAATCCGCCAATAAATGAGGAAATGATAAAAACAATGATGACTGGAATGGGAAGAACACCATCACAAAAACAAGTTAATCAAATGATGAAACAAATGAATAAATACATGTAAAAAGAAGAACAATTAATTTTGTTCTTCTTTTTTTACATTACTTTTACGTTTTCTTTTTCTTTTTCTTTTAGGTTTAACTTCTTCATTATTTTCTTCACTAATCATTTCTTTTACTTTTATACTTGGCTTAACTACTGCATCTACTATATATATGAAACATAATGAATATAAAATTACCATAATAATATTACATACATATTGACTAGTAAACATAATAATTATTTCTCCGATTGCAACATTTCCTAGATAAGCAAGTGGTAAAAATATTAAACTATCAATTGTAATAGCAATTACACTTGCAATTATAAATTTAAAGCCTCTTATTCCAGACAAGTAATAATAAATTTTTAAGCAAATACATTGTGAAACAATGAAACCTGCTATAGAAGCAAATACAAGTCTAAAATCCAAATTAAATACTTTTTCTAATCCATCAATACCATTTACTACTGGTAAGAATGAAGTGATAGTTATAAATACTGATGCAAGAATTAAAGCAAATACAGATAATATAATTAGATTTTTAGCTTCTTTTTCTCCATACCTCTCTGCAAATAGAATTGCTAAGAAATAAGTTAGAGGATAAACAATAATTGAGCCATTTACTACTAATCCAGCAATCTCTACTTTACGACATGCAAGAATTAAAGCAATAGTGTAAGCAACTATATAGCTTATCATAACTAAAAAATAATAAAAGTTTCTTTCTTTCTTCATATTCTCCTCCTAGTATAAATTATAAAAGAAAAAGTTAATAAAAACAAGAAAATTTTATTATTTTATGATAAAATGATTATAGGTGACATTTATGGACATAAAAAACATAAGAAATTTTTCAATAATTGCTCATATTGATCATGGAAAAAGTACTTTAGCGGATAGAATTTTAGAAGAAACTCATGCTATTAGTAAAAGAGAAATGAAAGATCAATTATTAGATTCAATGGAACTTGAAAGAGAAAGAGGAATTACAATTAAATTAAATGCTGTTTCATTAAACTATCATTATAATAATGAAAACTACTTACTGAATTTAATTGATACTCCAGGACATGTAGACTTTACTTATGAAGTTTCAAGAAGTTTAGCAGCTTGTGAGGGTGCTATTTTAGTAATTGATGCAACGCAAGGGATTGAAGCTCAAACATTTGCTAACTTATACTTAGCAATGGAAAATGATCTTACTATTATTCCAGTAATAAATAAAATTGATTTGCCTAATGCAGAAGTTTATAGAGTAAAAAAAGAAATAATTGATACATTAGGATTTGCTGATGAAGATATTATTCTTTGTAGTGCTAAAGAAGGAATTGGTATTAAAGAATTACTAAATCAAATAGTAGAAAAAATACCTTGTCCTAAGACAGATAGTAATAAACTAAAAGCTTTAATATTTGATTCTTATTTTGATGCTTATCGAGGAATAATAATATCACTTAGAATAATAGATGGAGTCTTAAAAAAAGGTGATATTATAAAAATGATGAAAACTAATGCTACTTATGAAGTAATAAGTGTTGGAGTTCATACACCAAAAGAATTATTAAAAGATGAATTATCATCTGGCGAAGTAGGATTTATTACAGCATCTATTAAAAGTATTAGTGATGTAAAAGTAGGAGATACAATTACTTTAAAGAATAATCCATGTTTAGAGCCATTAAATGGATATAAAGAAATAAAACCAATGGTATATTGTGGACTATATCCAATAGACTCAAAAAAATATGACGCCTTAAAAGAAGCTTTGGAAAAATTAAAACTAAGTGACGCATCATTAAACTTTATACCAGAAACATCAAAAGCATTAGGATTTGGATTTAGATGTGGTTTCTTAGGACTATTACATTTAGATATTATTAAAGAAAGAATAGAAAGAGAATTTAATATTGATATAATTGCTACAAGTCCGAGTGTAATATTTGAAGTAATATTAAATAATAATGAAACAATAATTATTGATTCACCATCTAAACTACCAGATCGTACTAATATAAAAGAAATAAAAGAACCATATATAAAAGCAAATATATTTTTACCAAGTACTTATATTGGACAAGTAATGGAATTATGTCAAAATAAAAGAGGAATATATTTAAGTATGGAATATTTAGATGCAACAAGAGTTAATATTCATTATGAATTACCTTTGGCAGAAGTTGTTTATGATTTCTTTAATAAACTTAAAAGTGCTACTAAAGGATATGCATCATTTGATTATGACTTTATTGGTAATAAACCAAGTGATTTAGTAAAAATGGATATATTGCTTAATAGTGAGGCAGTAGATGCATTAAGTATTATTGTTCACAAAGATTTTGCTTATGATAGGGGTAGGATTGTTTGTGAAAATTTAAAAAAGATTATTCCAAGACAAATGTTTGAAGTACCAATACAAGCATCGATTGGATCTAAAATAATTGCAAGAGAAACAGTAAAAGCAATGAGAAAAGATGTACTTGCTAAATGTTATGGTGGAGATGTTTCAAGAAAAAGAAAGTTATTAGAAAAACAAAAAGAAGGAAAGAAAAAAATGAAAACAATAGGAAGCGTAGAATTACCTAGTGATGCCTTCTTATCAATATTGAAAGTAGAAGATGATTAATTATGAAAGAATATATTACAGAAGATGAAAGAGAACTAAGAATAGTATTAGTAGGCAAATATATTGCAAAAACTGGTGCTTCTACAAGGCAAACTGCTGAACATTTTTCAAATAATTATTTTGAAATTTCAAACTTTACAGTAAGTGAGTATTGTAAAAAATATATGAAAAAAAATAAAGAAGATGCAGAATCATTAAAAAATATTATTCAAAATAACAAACCTATTTCAATTGATAATGAAGAAATAAAAAATAGAGTATTATTAGTTGCAAAATATGTTAAAGAAGGCTTCTTATTAGAAGAAATAGCAGAACAATTAAAAATTAGTTTTTGGGAAGCATATAGAGACATTCATAATAGATTAAAAAGCATTGATGAAAATTTATACTCTGAAGTATGTGAAATATTATCTAATAGAAGTAGAGAAAACCTAAAGAAGTAATATGAGAAGTGTTTATATACATATACCATTTTGCAATAATATATGTACATATTGTGATTTTTGTAAAATGTATTATAAAGAAGAATGGGTAAATAAATATTTAGATGTTTTGCAAAAAGAAATAGAAACTTATTATCAAAATGATAAAATTAAAACTATTTATATTGGTGGAGGAACTCCATCTTCATTAAATATGACACAATTAGAAAAATTATTTTCTATATTAAAAATATTAAAACTAAATAAAAACATTGAATTTACTTTTGAATGTAATATTGAAGATATTAATGAAAAACTTATGCAAAAATTAAAGCATAACAAAGTAAATCGTTTAAGCATAGGAGTACAGTCTTTTAATAAAGATTATCTTAAACTAATGGGTAGAAATATCACTTGTAATATAGAAGAAAAAATTAAGTTAGCTAAAAAATATTTTTATAATATTAATATTGATTTAATATATGGTATTAAAAATCAAACACTATATGAATTAAAACAAGATTTAGATAAAATTATTAGTTTAAATCCTACTCATATTTCTTTATATTCATTAATACTAGAAGAAAATACAATATTAAAAGCAAATAAATACCAAGAATTAGATGATGATACTCAAAGAGATATGTATGATTATATTAGAAAAACATTAAATAAAAATAATTATATTCATTATGAAATAAGCAATTTTTCAAAAAAAGGATATTCTTCAAAACATAATCTAACATATTGGAATAATGAAGAATACTATGGATTTGGTTTGGGAGCAAGTGGTTTTATTAATAATATAAGATATACTAATACTAGAAGTTTTAATGAATATTTAAAGAAAAAATATCATTTAGAAGAAAATAACTTGAGTATTAAAGAAAATATGGAAAATGAAATGATATTAGGACTTAGAAAAATAAATGGTGTATCAAAAATTAAATTTAAAAATAAATATAATAAAGAAATAGAAAATATATTTTCTATAAAAAAATTAAATGAAAATAAGAATTATTTATATATATCAAAAAAGAATTTATATATATCAAATAGTATCTTAATTGATTTTATAGAATAGAGGTTAATATGGAAGAATTAATTAAAGATTTACAATCAGGCAAAAGAATTGTTTTTTTTGGAGGGGCAGGTGTTTTAACAGCAAGTGGTATTCCCGACTTTAGAGGAAAAGATGGATTATATACAAAAAATTCTAACATAGAAGAAATTTTATCAATATCTTTTTTTAAAAAAATCCCCAAGGATTTTATAAGTATTACAATGAGATATTTTTAAGCGATGATGCATATCCTAATATAATACATAATACATTAAGTGAACTTGAAAAATTAAGAATTATTAGATGTATAATTACTCAAAATGTTGATGGATTACATCAATCATCTGGTAGCGAAAATGTTATAGAATTACATGGAAATGCCCATCAATTTTATTGTACTAAATGTCAAAAAAAGTATTTTTCTAAAAAAGAATATAATAATGTTTTAGAAAAAATAGAAGATAACAAAGATGGTATTCCAATGTGTAGTTGTGGAGGTATTATTAGACCTAATATTATTCTTTATGGAGAACCATTAATAGAAGGTAAACTATGGAAAGCAATGGAAGAAGTTGATAATGCTAATATAATTATAGTAGGAGGAACTAGTTTAACAGTAAGCCCAGCTTGTGATTTAATTCATAGATTTATTGTAAATAAAAAAATGAAAAAAATTGATTCTAAATTATATATTATAAATAAACAAGAAACTCCTTTTGATTATTATGCGATAAAATATAATGACAATTTAGTAGATGTATTT
>CAZCLV010000046.1:0-6988 GCA_964499645.1 uncultured Mycoplasma sp. | reverse complement strand
GACGCTGCTATAACAATAGCAACATATTTAGGAAAAACAGAAAAAAATTTTATTAATAAAATGAATGAAAAGGCTAAAGAACTTGGTATGAAAAACACAATCTTTAATAATCCTCATGGGCTAGATGAAGAAACAAAAAATTATTCTACAGCATATGATCTAGCAATTCTTTACTCTTATGCATATCAGAATGATACATTTAAAAAAATAGTTGGTACAAAAACATATATATCAAATAGTGATAGAAAAACTTATGAATGGCAAAATAAGAATAAATTACTTTTCTTATATAACAACACTACAGGTGGTAAAACTGGATATACTCCTTTAGCAGGTAGAATATTAGTATCTAGTGCCTCAAATAATGATCTAAATTTATGTATTGTAACATTTGATAAAAATGATTATCTCTATGATTTTCACAAAGATAAATATGAAAAAATATTTAGTGAATATAAAAACTATTTATTATTAGATAAAGACAATTTTAATATAATAGGTATAGATGAAAAAATATATTTAAAGGAATCTTTTTATTATCCTTTAACAGAAGAAGAAAGAAGTAATATAAAAATAAAAACAAATATTTTAAGAAAAAAAGACTTATTTGGAGAAGTATATGTTTATTTAAAAGATGATCTTTTAGTAAAAAAACCAATATATTTACATAAGGATAATAAAACTATTTTTGTAAAAATAAAAGAATTTTTTAATAAACTTGTTTTTAGTTCTTAATTAATATATAATGTCCTTGGTGATTAAAATGGAAAGATTACAAAAAGTAATTGCTAATTCTGGTTTTACTTCTAGAAGAAAAGCAGAAGATTTAATTTCTGCAGGTAGAGTGGAAGTAAATGGTGTAGTAATAAATGAATTAGGATTTAAAGTATCTTCAAAAGATGAGATAAAAATAGATAATGTTTTGTTAGAAAAAGATAATAAAGTATATTTTTTATTAAATAAACCAAGAGGAATTATTTCATCTACTACAGATAATAAAAGTAGAAAAACAGTAACAGATTTAATTAAAACTAATGTTAGAATATATCCAATTGGAAGATTAGATTATGATACAACAGGTTTAATACTATTAACGAATGATGGGGATTTTGCTAATTTAATGATGCATCCTTCAAATGAAATTGATAAACTATATATTGCTAAAATAGAGGGTATTATTAAAGGATATGATTTAAAACAATTAAAAGATGGTGTAGTAATAGATGGATTTAAAACAAGTAGAAGTAAGGTAAAAGTAAGAAAATATGATAAATCTACAAATACATCAATAGTAGAAATTATTATTCATGAAGGGAAAAATCATCAAGTTAAAAAAATGTTTGAATGTTTAGGATATAATGTTTTAAAATTAAAAAGAGAAAAGATTGCTTTCTTAACTCTTAATGGTTTAAAATCTGGAGAATATCGTAATTTAACCCCAAAAGAAGTAAAAAAACTATATGTTTTAGCTGAATATGATGAAAAATAGTATAAAAAAAGATTTTAATTAAGTTTAAAATCTTTTTTATTCTTCTTCAATATCAATTGCGTTAGTAGGACAATTATCTTTTGCCTCTTCAGCCAATTCTTGTAAATCTTCTGGAATAATTGTTTTAGTTGCGTGTGCTACACCATTGTCATTTATTTCAAACATATCTGGTACTAATGCTTGGCATGCTCCACAGCCAATACAAATATTTTCAATTACTTTTGCTTTCATAAATCCTCCTATTAAAATTATAAAACAAAATAAAGAATAAAACAAATATTTTCTTTTTTTTTAATATGTGATACAATTAATTTAAGATAGGTGATAGATATGGATAGTAGAATGGATAAATATACAACTAATGATGAAAATACTTCTTCAAGAATAGATAAAAATAGAAGACTTTATGATGAAGTATCTGACATAAATGTTGAATATATTGATGTAAAGAATAATACAATTGATTTTTCATCACTAGAAGATAATCGTACAAGATCAGATTATCAAAAACAAAAAGAAATAGGTAGTGTTATTCAACCACCAGTAGCAGTGCAAGAAGAAATAGATGAAGTTTCTGTTAGAAAAGATAGAATTTACGATATAAATGAAATATTAAAAAAAGCAAAAGAGGAACAAAAACTTGAAGAAAAGAAAAGATTAATTAATACTGAATATAATATTTTAACTAAACTTGATATAAATGAAATAGATGATAAAGATTTAAAAAAAGAAAATATTAAAGAAATTATTGAAAATGTCTATCCAAAAGAAGAAATAGACAATAATAAAGAATTATTTGAAGATATGATAGAAATAGAAACTGACATAGATGAAGAAGAGTTTACAAGAGATGTATTAAATCAAAAAGTAGAAGATATTATTATAAAAGATGAAGAAAAACTAAAAGAAACACCAAAAATAGAAGAAGATACTTTTATGACAACAACTACATTAATGAAAACAAAAAGATCAAAAGGACCTATAGTTGTTTTAATAATTTTTGTATTATTAGTAATTATTGTAGGAGCGTATTTCTTATTAAAATATTTTGGCACTATATAGTGCTTTTTTTATTACAATAAAATATATTATAATATGAGTAATATGAAATTAAAAAGTAAAAAAAGATTTTTAAAGATAAAAAGAATAGTAATATTAATATTTCTTTTATTTAGTTTAATTTTACTAAAAAATATAAAAAATAACATATCATTGTATTTTATGAAATATGCAGAAGAAGAAATAAGAAAATTAACAAGTTATGTAGTTAACACTTCAATAGATAATAGTTTATTTGAAGGATTAGATTATAATAATATTTATAATATTACTAAGAATAGTAATAACGAAATAGAAATGGTAGATTATAATTCTGTTACCGTAAATAAATTTTTAAACAATGTAACTGATAAATTACAATTAAATCTATTAAAATTAGAAAATGGAAATATTAAAAATAATGAATTATCTACAAAAAGCGGAGTATTATTTAATATTCCTTTTGGTATTATTACAAATAATCCACTATTTAATAATATTGGTCCTAATATACCAGTTAAATTAAAAACACTAGGATCTTTATCTACAAATATAATTACGAGAGTAAAAGAGTATGGGATAAATAATTCTTTATTAGAAATGATTGTTTTTATAGAAATAAATCAACAAGTTATTTTACCTACTATTACAAAAACAATAAAAATAACTAATGAAATACCTATTTCATATAAAATAATTAATGGAAAAATACCTGAATATTATAGTGCAAATGGATTAAGCAAAAGTTCAAATATATTTTCAATACCACTTGAATAAAATGTGCTTTTTTTGCTATAATGAAAAAGGTGATAAATATGAGAAAAGTTTCAATAAATAATAAGGAATATATAATTGAAAAAGATGAAAACGATATTTTTGATTTAGAAGAAATAAAAGAAAAAGTTACAGACTATTTTGATAACTATGATTATATATTTGGAGATGTTGCTTATAATAAAATTAGATTAAAAGGATTTTATGAAAGCAATAATAAGAATAAAAATAGTATTAATGATATAAAAAATTTAGATAGTTATATAAGCAACTACTGTGCATATGGCTGTAAATATTTTTTATTGAAAAAAGTGCAATAATTGTTGAATTTGCACTTTTTTTATGATACAATTTTTTTAGGATAGAATATAGGAGGGAAAGTTATGGACAAAAAACAAACTTTAACTATTAAAAAAAATGATGGGACTCTTGAAGAAGTAGAAAAACTTATTTCATTTGAGTTTGATGATAATAAAAAGAAATATGTTGTTTATACAAAAAATGAAGTAGATGAATATGGTAATATGACTATTTATATTACTGAAATTATTAAAGATGGTGATAATTTTAAATTTATTGGAGTCGAAAGTGATTCTGAATGGAATAAAATTAAAGCAGCTTTAAGAGCACTTATTAAAAAAGATGATGAGTAAAGGAGAATTATAATGGAAAAGTTTAAATATTACGAAAATGGTGCAGATATAAGTGAAGAACATGAAGCAACTTTAATTGAAATGCCTAATGGAGATATTGTAGAAGAAAAAGGTCCAAAGAAACTATTATTAACACCAAATGATAGTAAAACAATGATGGAACTTGCAGCACAACAAATTTCTATAATAACTGAAAATCAACCAGAAGAAATTATTGAACCAAAAAAAGATTTAAATGCTATTGTTCAAGAAAGAGTTAATGAAAAATTAAGTCTATCTGAAAATCAACCAGTTAAAGAAGAAACACCAATAGATATACAAAATGAAGTACCAAGCAAACCTATTTATTCATTTGAACAATTAACAGAAAATGTACCTTCAATAACTGAAAAGAAAGAAAATACAATTATGACCGATTCACAATGGCATGAAGAACTTGATGTAAAAAGAAATAGTAACTATTCATATGCAAGAACAGCAGCTTTAAATTATTTAGAAAAGCTTGATGGTTATATAAAAAGATATAATGATCCAACAGTTGGAGAATATGAAAAAGAAGCATTGGAAAATTCTATTCCAAAAGTTCAATTAGATTTAGAAAATCTTAACAAGTCAGAAACAAATAAATTAGAAAAAGATGCTGAATTAGAAACTGCAAAACTTAATGTTGTAGAAGCAGTAGAAGAAGTTAAAAAACAAAACTTTACTATAACTGATTCTATTACAAAAGCAGATAAGAATATAGAAGAAGCAAAAAAAGTAGATATCTATGCTGCCCAATGTAAACAAGCTGCAATTGAAGAAGCAAAGGCAGAAGAAATACGCAAACAAAAGCAATTAGAAGAAGAATCTAGAAGAAACGATCAATTAGCTGCAAAAGTAGAAAACTTTCAAAAAAACTTATTTATTGGAGCAGAAAAACAAATTTTATCAGTACAAAAATCTAATTCAATAGAAGAAAAAGAAGAACCTATTACAGAAAATAGTACTATTGCAGAACTAAAAGAATTTAAGGATAATTTACAACATTTAAATATTGATGAAAAACCTGCTGTAGAAGAAGAAAAAGCACATGCTTCTGATGTGGATAGTTATTTAAGTTTTGATTTTGATGATTATCTAAAAAAGAGTGGAATAAGTAAAGCTGCATAAATGTAGCTTTTTATTTTGTATAAAAACATAATTATAACATAGATTTTAATGAGGTATAATTATGGAAAATGCTTTAATTTATTATTATGATATATATATAGAAAAGATAAACAAAATTATTGATAATTTTTATTTTGAGTTTAATAATAATAACTTTATTATATCCTTATATAATAGAAATGAAGTAGAAGCAAAAGAGATTTTATTATTAAATCAAGAAATGATTGAAAATAATATTCCAGTATATAAAATTATTTTAACTAAGTTTAATAGTATATTATTTGAATATAATAAAAACTTATATATATTAATGCAATTACCAAATATAATAAATAAAGAAATAGAATGGGAGGAAGTATTAAAGTTTTTTTATATACCAAAACAATCTTATAATTATTTAGATAAATCAAATTGGAGTATGTCTTGGCAAAATAAAATTGATTACATTGAAAAGCAGTTTATGCAATTTGAAAATAAATATCCAATAATAAAAGAATCAATTAACTACTATATAGGAATATGGGAGAATGCAATTAGTTATTATAATGATAATGTGATACAAAATAATTCTCAAAAGGTAGTATGTCCTAAAAGAATTACTTGTAATAGCGATTTGTTTTCTTTATATAATCCATTAAATTTAACTATTGATTATAGAGAGAGAAACTTAATTGATTATATTAAATCATTTTTATTACAAAAAAAGTATTCTATTTATAAATTAAATACTATATTTAAGGTCCTAGAACAACAAAATGTAGATGTTTATAGAATATTATCAAGATCTTTATTTCCGAGTGAATATTTTGATTTATATGAGGAAATATTAATAAATAATGCAGATGAAAAGTTGCTTATAAAAGTCATAGAAAAAAATGATAATTATTTAGAATTTTTACGAGTAATATTTAAATATTATTCAAAATATAATATTCCTTTAATAAAATGGATAATAAAAAAAGACTAAATATGAAATTTAATCTTCATTTATTACTTTTACTTCTTTAACTTCTGGTATTTTATTGATTAATGTTTTTTCAATACCATCTTTTAAAGTAATTTCACGCATTGGACATCCAGAACAAGCACCTTGTAAAATGACATAGACAATATTATCTTCATATTTAACAAATTCAATATTACCTCCGTCATTCATTAAAAAAGGTCTTAATTCATCAATAACTTCTTTAATTTTTTCTTCCATTTCTATCACCAAAATAATTATATCTTTTATTTATTTATTTGTAAAGTAAGTACTTTTTATAAATAAAAATAAATTATACGTGGTATAATGTAATTGGTGGTATATGTGACAAAGTATAAAGTGGGTAATGTAGTTACTGGACGTGTTACGGGAATAGAAAAATATGGAGTGTTTGTTAGTCTTGATGAATATTATAATGGTCTAATACATATTTCGGAAATATCTAATAGATTTGTAAAGAGTGTAGATGATTATGTTAAGGTTGGGGAAGAAATAAAAGCAAAGATAATTTCTATAGATGAAGAGAATTTACAAGTAAAATTAAGTATTAAGGACTTAAATTTTATTAAATATAATAAAGGTAGAAGAGAAATAGTTGAAATAGGAAGTGGTTTTAAAATACTTGAAGATAATCTAAAAAATTGGATAAATGTTAAAAAAAAATAAAAAGTGTTGTTTTTTTATTGACAAAATGCTTGAATTATATTATATTTATAAGCGTCTAGTAATGAATGCGGGCGATTAGCTCAGTTGGTTAGAGCACCTGCCTTACAAGCAGGGGGTCGGGAGTTCGAGTCTCTCATCGCCCACCATTTTTTTATAAGATGCCGAAATAGCTCAATTGGTAGAGCAACTGACTTGTAATCAGTAGGTTGTGGGTTCAAGTCCTATTTTCGG
>CAZCLV010000045.1:0-7020 GCA_964499645.1 uncultured Mycoplasma sp. | reverse complement strand
AGATAAACTAGTAATGAAATATTGTAGTAATTCTAATATATTTTCTTCTATGTATGAAATAAAAAATGTGTAAAGTTTAAAAAAAATAATAAAAAAATGTAATAATTATATTTTATTTTGATATAATAAAAGTACCAAAAGATATTATATTTGTATAAACCGACAAATCATCGATAAGGGAATCTAATTAATAATTTGTGTTGAATACTTTTAACTAAGGATCCTAATAATTGTTATGTGATGCCCACCTGTGTAATGCAGGTTTATCGTATTAAATACTTTTGGTTTTTTAATGCTTAAATATTGGAATTTAAGCTTTTTTTTGGTATAATAAACTTGTGGTGAAATATATGGAAACTATAAGTAAGAATAAATTAAAATATCTTTCAAAATTAAAACTGAAGAAATATCGTGATATTGAAAATAAGTTTATTATTGAAGGAAAGCATCTTGTTAATGAAGCAATTAATGCTAAAATAGATGTAGAAGTTTATTCACTTGAAGGATTATCTAATAGTGAAATTAGAAGTATTTCTAATTTAGAAAGTCCTAGTGAAATAATTGGAGTATGTAATAAATTTAATAATAAAGAAATAATTGGAAATAAAATTCTTTTATTAGATGAAATTCAAGATCCTGGTAATTTAGGAACTATAATAAGAAGTGCATTAGCGTTTAATATTGATACTATTATACTTAGTAACAACTGTTGTTCTATATATAATGAAAAAGTTATTAGGAGTACTCAAGGATCAATATTTCATATAAATATTATTACAATGGATTTAAAAGAAGCAATAGCCACTTTGAAAGATAGAAAAACACCTATTTATGGTACTAATGTAGAAAATGGAGTATTATTAAATAATATAGAAAAAACTTCTTCATATGCCTTGATAATGGGCAATGAGGGCAGAGGATTAAGTGAAGCATTACAAGATTTATGTGATAAAAATATATATATTAAAACATCTAATTTATCTGAAAGTTTAAATGTTGCAATGGCAACTAGTATAATTCTTTATGAATTAGATAAGGAGTAATTATGGAATACTTATATATTGGTAAAATAACAAGTACTCATGGTATTAAAGGTGAATTAAAGATAAAGTCAGATTTTAAATATAAAGACTTAATATTTAAGAAAGATAATAAGTTATATATTGGTAATAAAAAGAATGAAGAAGTAATTAATACATATAGAGTACATAAACAATATGATATGGTTACATTTAATAATTATAACGATATTAATGAAGTTTTAAAGTATAAAGGATTAAATGTCTTTATAAATAAAGAAAATTTAAATCTAAATAGTAATCAGTATTTAGATGAAGATTTAATTAATATGAAGGTAATTTATAATAATGAAAATATAGGTAAAGTAATTAATGTAGTTGATGCAGGAAATAATAATGTTCTTCTTCAATTAGAAAAATTTTATATACCCAAAAATGATAATTTTATTGAAAAGATAGATTTTAATGAAAAAAAAATGTATGCAAAAAATATAGAAGGATTGATAAAATGAAAATTGATATACTAACACTTTTTCCAGAAATGTTTATAGGATTCTTAAATGAATCTATTATTAAAAGGGCTATTGATAAAAAACTTGTAGAGATTAATTTAATTAATTTTAGAGATTATTCTATTGATCCTCATCATAAAGTTGATGATACACCATTTGGTGGTGGTAATGGAATGGTACTTACATGTCAACCAATATTTGATTGTATTGAAGATATAAAGACAGATGATAGTAAAGTAATATTATTAACACCAGATGGAAAAACATATAATCAAAAGATGGTAGTTAAATTAAAAAATGAAAAACATCTAATATTAATATGTGGACATTATGAAGGCTTTGATGATAGAATAAGGATGTTAGTAGATTATGAAATATCAATTGGAGATTATATTCTTACCGGTGGAGAAATACCTGCTATGGCAATAACTGATTCTATTACAAGATTACTTGATGGAGTCATTACTGAAGGGTCACTTGAAAATGAATCATTTAATGATAATTTATTAGATTATCCTACATATACTAAACCAAGAGATTTTAGAGGTATGAAAGTACCAGATGTATTATTAAATGGTAATCATAAAGAAATAAATGAATATAGAAAAAAAGAACAATTAAGAATAACAAAAGAAAAAAGAGAAGACTTATTGAAGTAGAGGTGTTTTTATGACTATATCTAAAAATTATGTAGTAAAAAAAGACGGAAAAAAAACAAAAATATCTTATGTTGAGAAAAATCAAAATAATGGATTTTCTATAAAACCAAAATCTTTTAACGCAAAAGAAATGATTAGTGTTGACAAAATGGTAATAATAAGTCCATCTTTAATAGAAAAACTTATTGATAAGAAATGTCAAAAGTCATTAATTAAAATATTAAAAATGATTGCACTAATATATGAAGAAGATGATAATGACGATGGTAGCAAATTAGGATTTATTTTAGATGAAATAGAAAAATTTAAAGAATTATTATTATCAAAATATAAAGATTATATGGAAGTAAAAGATTATAAATTATTAATGAAAAAGTTAGAAATACTTGAAAGTGAAGTTAAATTAAGAAAAATTAGTATTGAACAAAAAATAGAAAATAAATTACATAAAAAAAACAAGGGAAGATAAAATAATACTAGACAAAGAATATAAATTGTGGTATTATTAGTTTCGTGCAAATACAATCCGATGTCTATATGATATGATTGTTAAATATAGAAAAGGAGTGATATAAGATGAATTTAGTAGACAAAGTTGCCACTAAACAAATCAAAAATGATATTCCTGAATTTCGTACTGGATATATTGTTCGTGTTGATTACAAAATAATCGAAGGTAAAAAAGAACGTATTCAAGCTTATGAAGGAATAGTCGTTGGTCGTAAAGGTTCTGGAGTTTCAGAAACATTTACAGTAAGAAAAGAATCATATGGAGTAGGAGTAGAAAGAATATTTCCAGTTCATTCTCCAAAAATAGCAAAAATTACTGTTATTAAAAAAGGTAAAGTAAGACAAGCTAAATTAGGTTTTTTAAAAAATTATGTTGGCCAATACAAAATCAAAGAAAAAGGACAAAAATAATGGCTTTGGCCTTTTTTTGTTAGGAGAGTAAAATGAAAAAAGAACAAGTGAAGGAATTATTAATTTATTTAGGCATAATTGCTTTTGTAATACTTTTACGTACTTATATAATAACACCGGTTAGAGTAGATGGAACAAGTATGAATGATACATTAAAAGATGGAAATATAATGATATTAAATAAAATTAATTATCGTTTTAATGATATAAAAAGATTTGATATTATTGTAATAAAATATAAGACTGAAAAATTTATAAAAAGAGTTATTGGGTTTCCAGGTGAAACTTTAAAAATAGTAGATAATAAATTATATATTAATAATTTAAAAGTAGATGAACCATTTTTAACTGAAGAAACAGAAGATTATTCTTATGAAGGAGCCATACCTAAAGATTGTTATTTTGTTATGGGAGATAATAGAGATGATTCTCTTGATAGTAGATATTTTGGATGTTTTATGAAAAAAGATATATTAGGTAAAGCATCACTTGTACTTTTTCCATTTAGTGATTTTGGAATAAAAGAATAAAAAAATTTTATTCTTTTTTATTAGGTTTAAAAATAAAACTAATGTATAATATAAGTAGATTGTATTATTAGAGGTGAAAAAATGAAAAAGATACTTTTCGCTACTGGAAATCAAACAAAAGCTAAAAGATTTTCGAAAGGATTATTAAAAAAAGCATTAAAATAGCATAGTTATATAAAAAACGCAGAAATTGAGTCATTTTTGGGGTAAAATTAGTAAGGCAATTACACACTTATCCCCCCCCTTTGAAAAAATGCAAAGGAGATGAAAAATATAAATAAAGAAAAATTTCAAATAACTAATCACAATTTTATAATTTATAAAGATGATTCTGATAATGTTAAAGTGAATGTAATGTTAATTAATCACGATTTATGGTTAACACAATATTTAATAGCAGAATTATTTGAAACTGCTAGAAGTACAATTACAGAGCATATAGGAAATATTTTTAAAAGTGGCACAAAAATTAGTATATAAAGAATTTGATAAATTTAAAGTTAAACAAGACAAATTTTATCAATCTGACTTTGATAATTTTATAAATGAAGTGAAATTAATGAATGAAGGTAATGATAATAATGAAAAGAAAGAGGAAAGAGAATATGGATATATGGCAATCAATGAATCAAACTCTAACTACATATACTGATAAAAATTTTGAAGATATAAAGCATATTGATGAATATGGAAATGAATATTGGTATGCTAGAGAATTGCAAAAAGCGTTAGAATATAAAGAGTGGCGTAATTTTGAAAAGGTAATAAAAAAAGCAATTACGTCTGCAGAAAATAGTATTTCTAGAAATGAAGATTGGCTTGTTGAAGTCAACAAGCCAATAAAAACTGGAAAAGGAAAAGAAGAGTATATTAAGGATTATAAACTATCAAGATATATATGTTATTTGATTGTGCAAAATGCGGATCCTAGTAAAAAAATAGTTGCACTTGGACAAACATATTTTGCTATTCAAACTAGAAAACAAGAAATAACAGAACAAGAATATGACTTACTTACAGATGATGAAAAAAGATTTTATCAAAGAAAATTAACGAAAAGAGGAAATTATACTCTACAACAGATAGCATCAAAAGCTGGAGTAAAAAATATGGCAGAGTTTCATAATGCAGGATATAAAGGATTATATAATGGTGAAACAGCTGATGATATTTTTAAGAGAAAGAAACTTCGTTATAGAGAAGATATTTTAGATAATATGAATGAAGATGAATTAGTTGCTAATTTATTTAGAATAAATCAAACTAAACAAAAGTTAATGAGAGATAATATACAGGGAGAAACAAATGCAAAAAAAGCACATAATCTTGTTGGAAAAGAAGTAAGAAAAACAATTAAAAGATTAGGTGGAACTATGCCAGAAGATATGCCAACTCCTAAGAAAAGTTTAAAAGAATTAGAAAAAGAAAATAAAAGAATTAGTCAAAATAAAAAATTGAAAAATGATGAAGCTATGAAAATTGAAGAAGGAAGTGATTAATTATGGATATGTATAAAAAAAGAGAAATGAGAAAAAATAAAAAAATTGAAGAAACCAACAAAAGTTTGCCATCGACTAGTATCAACTGCTTGATTACGATTAATTGAAACCCCCAGTGAAATCCTTATAAATAAAGGGTTTGCTCAAAAATGCTTCTTACATCTTTTATTAAAAAAAACATTAAAATAGCACAATTTTATAAAAAAACGCAAAAATTGAGTCATTTTTGGGGTGGAATTAGTAAGGTGATTACACGCTTGAAACCCCTATAAAAAAACAGAAAAGGAGATGAAAAAAATGAATAAAGAAAAACTTCAAATAACTAATCACGATTTTATAATTTATAAAGATGATTCTGGAAATGTGAAAGTAAATGTAATGCTTATTAATCACGATTTATGGTTAACACAGGATTTAATAGCAGAATTATTTGGTACAGCTAGAAGCACAATTACAGAGCATATAGGAAATATTTTTAAAAGTGGTGAATTAGATGAGAATAACACCGTCGGAAAAACCGACATTGTTAATTCTAAAAAACCAGTTAAAATTTATAATCTAGATGTTATAATAGCTGTAGGATATAGAGTTAACTCTAAGAAAGCAACAAATTTTAGAATTTGGGCAACTAAAGTTTTAAAAGAATACATGATAAAGGGTGCTGTTCTTGATGTTGAAAGATTAAAAAATCCAAGTTACATATTTGGTGAAGACTATTTTGAAGAAACACTAGAAAAAGTTAAAGATATCCGTTCTAGTGAGCGAAGATTTTACCAAAAAATAACAGATATATATTGCCTTTGTAGTGTGGATTACGATAAAGATGATGAGCTTACAAAAACATTTTTTAAAACTGTTCAAAACAAGTTGCATTTTGCAATTACAGGAAACACAGCAGCAGAAATAATTTATAATAGGGTAAGTTCAGATAAAACAAATATGGGACTTACAAATTGGAAATCATCTCCTAGTGGACCAATAAGAAAATACGATGTTGATATTGCCAAAAATTATTTAAATGAAAAAGAACTTAAAAATCTAAATAGAATTGTAACTATGTATTTGGATTATGCTGAATTTCAAGCAGAAAATCATAATGCTATGACAATGAAAGATTGGGTAGAAAGATTAAATGCATTTTTACAATTCAATGGTCAAGAGATATTAAAAGATTCAGGTAAAATATCTGCAAAAGTGGCACAAGAATTAGCATATAAAGAATTTGATAAATTTAAAGTTAAACAAGACAAATTGTATCAATCTGACTTTGATAATTTTATAAATGAAGTGAAATTAATGAATGAAGGTAATGATAATAATGAAAAGAAATAGGAGAGAAAATATGGATATATGGGAAAAAATGTATAACCAAGCAAAAAAAGAGTATCACCGAGAAGAAATATCACCATTTATAACTGCACATCATGTTGTTGCAGCAGTAGAAAGTGAGGACGGAGAAATTTTTACTGGGTTTTGTATAGAAGGTGCTAGCGGAGTCATGAATTTATGCGCTGAAAGGGTTGCAGCATTAAATATGTATATTAATACTGGTAAAACAAAAATAAAAAAGATGATTGCTTTTAGAGATAATCCTCCAAAAGAAAATGGTGGGATGCCTTGTGGGACTTGCAGAGAATTTTTAATGCAGTTGTCTTATGAAAATAGAAATATGGAAATTTTAACAGATTATGAAACAAGAAAAGTAGTTATTCTAAAAGATTTAATGCCAAATTGGTGGGGAGATAAAAGATATAATGTAGAAAATAAATAACGGAAAGGAGTGATATTATGGCAAAAGATATGTATCAAAAAAGAAGAGAAAGAAAAGAGAATAAAATAAATAATACAGAGGTAGAAAATAAAACTAACATCAACTGGTA
>CAZCLV010000044.1:0-7125 GCA_964499645.1 uncultured Mycoplasma sp. | reverse complement strand
CTTGAATTATATAATAACTGCCCTCCTCAGTCAACCTTTTTTACTTATTAACAATTGATTTAACAAAAAATATATTTGCAATAAAAAAGAATAGATTTTCATCTATTCTATAGTACTTCTACTTTTCCTTGTTGTCTAAATCTTTCTTTATCATCAAGAATTTTTTTTCTTAATCTAATTGAGTCTGGTGTTAATTCTACATATTCATCATCTTCAATAAATTCTAAAGCTTCTTCAAGAGTAAATTTCTTTGGTGTTATTAATGTTAATGCTTCATCAGAACCTGATGCTCTTGTATTAGTAAGATTTTTATTTTTACATGGATTTACATTTAAATCATTATCTCTATTATTTATACCAATAATCATACCTTTATATACATCAACAGAAGGTCCAATTATCATAGTACCCCTATCACTTAAATTAAATAGTGAGAAAGCCATTGTTTTGCCATCTTCCATTGAAACAAGTACTCCATTTTTTCTTCCTTGAATTGAACCAGCATAAGGCTTATATGAGTCAAAACTTCTAATCATAATACCTTCACCTTTGGTATTAGTAATAAAGTTACTTCTATAACCAATTAATCCTCTTGTAGGAACAGAAAAACTTAAGTGAGAGTAATTTTCATCATTTTCAATAGATATAATATTACCTTTTCTTTCATTTAAATCATTAATAATAGTTCCAGCATATTCACTAGGACAATTTATTAAAACATTTTCATAAGGTTCACATTTTTTACCATCTATTTCTTTGTATAATACTTGTGGTTTTGATACTGAAAGTTCATAACCTTCTCTACGCATTTTTTCAAGTAATATTGATAAATGAAGTTCTCCACGACCAGATACTTTATATCCATCAGCACCATTTAATGCTTCAACTTGCAATCCAACATTAGTTTCTAGTTCTTTGTCTAATCTTTCTTTTATATGTCTATTAGTTAAAAACTTTCCACTTTGTCCTGCAAAAGGACTTGAATTTACTAAAAAATTCATTGACATAGTTGGACTTTCAATAATAATAGGAGTTAAGGGATCTATATTATTAATATCACATATTGTATCTCCTATTGAAAATTTAGTATTTGATGCTACTACAACTATATCCCCAAATTTTGCTTCTTTGACTTCAACTCTATTAATTCCTTCATTAACAAATAGTTTAGTAATTCTAGTATTTACAATTGTTCCATCATTAGTGGAAACTGCTACCATTTCACCGGTTTTAATTACACCTTTTGTAACTCTACCTACTCCAAGTCTTCCTAAAAAGTTATCATAATCAAGAGTGGATACTTGAAGTTGCAATGGATCATTTTCGTTTCCTTCATAAACTTTTGTATGTTTTACAATTGTTTCTAATAATGGATTAATATTAGAAGAATCATCATCTACTTCAAATTTTGCTATTCCTTCTCTTGCTATACCATATACTATTGGGAAATCAAGTTGTTCATTTGTTGCACCAAGTTCAACAAATAAATCAAAAGTCATATTTACTACTTCATCTATTCTAGCATCTTTTTTATCTATTTTATTTATAAATAAAATTGGATTAAGATTTTGTCTTAATGCTTGTTCTAGAACGAATCTAGTTTGTGGCATTACTCCTTCTTTAGCATCAACTAATAATATTACTGTATCTACTGTTTTAATAATTCTTTCAACTTCACTAGAAAAATCAGCATGTCCTGGAGTATCTACTATATTTATTTTATAGTCTTTATATCTTATTGAACAATTTTTTGAATAAATTGTTATTCCTCTTTCTTTTTCTAAATCATTGCTATCCATTATTTGATGTCCAACTACTTCATCTTCTCTAAAAACACCACTTTGACTTAATAAAGCATCTACTAATGTGCTTTTACCAACATCAACGTGTGCTACTACTGCTATATTTATTATTTTATCCATTCTTACACCTCTTTAAACGACTTTCAAAGTATACTACAAAATGCTAGTATTTACAAGTATTTTTATAAAATCAACAAAGAAAAAAGAAGAAATTATCTTCTTATTAATTCTAATTTAGGATTAGATGCAATTTTATCAATATCTAATGTAACATTTTCCTTAGTCATTTCTCTTAATATTATTTCATGTTCACTATTTTGAAGTGCAACTGCTATTTCTGAAATATAGTTATATCTATTTATTAAATTTTGCATTTCCATTTCATTAGTTAGCATATCTCTTTCATAAGTAGAAATCAATTTTAATATTCTTAAATCAACACTTCTAAAATTTGATGAATCAACTTTATGTGGACTTAAAAATTCATTTCCATAATGAGTACTGCTCCTATGTGTCTCAATATTTTTGCTTATTAAAATATCAGTAAAATTTGAATTAAATGGATCATATTCATCTTCATCTCTATATAAATCAATTAAATTTACTACTGATAAAGAAACATAATCATACCCATTTACATGAGCTTCTATATCTCCAAACAAGTTTCTTTCTCTTTCTGTTAGAACTGTTTTTTCTAACTTTGCTAATCTTTCTTTTGACAAAATCCCATATTTTATTACACTAATTGTATTTTTATATGAAGTGTTATGATGATAATAATATTCTTTTGGATCAATTGATTTAATTCTACTGCTTAATAACATATCTCTAATATATTCAAGTACTTCTTTTGATTCTAATAAAACTTTCATTTTGTTTCCTCTTACTCATAAACTTTTGCATGATATAATAGCATAAGTACTACAACTTTTTCAAGTGTTTTTTATAATAATTAATCAATTTATTTTACAAAGCACTAAAAATGTAGTATAATTTATTAGGTTGATTCTTTTATAAATATTAAAAAAGGAGGAAAATAAATGTTTAAACCAAACAAGACTTATGTCTTTGCGTTAGGTGGTTTAGGCGAAGTTGGAAAAAACATGTATTGTATAATGCATGATAATGAAATTGTAATAATAGATTGTGGTGTAATTTTTCCAGATGATGAATTACGTGGTATTGATTATGTCTTACCAGACTTTGATTTTCTTAAAAAGAATGAAAGAAAGATTAAAACCTTAATCATTACACATGGACATGAAGATCATATTGGAGCAGTACCATTTTTACTTCAAAATGTTAATATTCCATCAATTTATGCCCCAAACCAAGCCTGCGCTTTAATTAGAAAAAAGTTAGAAGAAAGAAATATTAATTATAATAATTTAAATGCATATAAAAGTGAAGATAAATTAAAATTTAGAAACTTTGATATTTCATTTATTAGAACTACCCATTCTGTACCGGATTCACATGCAGTAGTTGTTAAGACACCTAATGGTACAATTGTTCAAACTGGAGATTTTAAAATGGATTTAACTCCAATTGGACCAGTTACAGACTTTGCAAAAATAAGTGAAGTATCTAAAAGTGGTGTTACTCTACTTATGAGTGATAGTACTAATGCTTTAGATGATGGTTTTTCATTATCAGAATCTAAAGTAGATGAGGCTTTACATGAAGTTTTTTCAAAACATAGTGCAAATAGATTAATCATTGCTACTTTTGCTTCAAATATTTATCGTTTAAAACATATTATTGAAACATGTAAAAGTTTTAATAGAAAAGTATGTATTTTTGGTAGAAGTATGGAAAATAATATTAATATTTCTATTGAAGGTGGATATATAGATGCTAAAGAAGTTATTGTTTCACCAGAAGTTGCCAATTCAATGAAACCAAGTGAAGTAGTATTATTATGTACTGGAACTCAAGGTGAACCATTAGCAGCTTTATCAAGAATTGCGGATGGTATTCATAAACAAATTAGCTTAAGACCAGATGATGTCGTAATATTTTCAAGTTCTGCTATTCCAGGTAATGCTAATAGTATTGCAAAAACAATAAATAACTTATATTTAAGAGGGGTTAAAGTATATACAACTACTAATGAAAAGGAAATACATGCTTCAGGACATGGAATGAGCGAAGAATTAAAATTAATGATTCGTTTAATTAATCCAAAGTATTTAATGCCTATTCATGGTGAATATAGAATGTTAACAAGACATGCAAAAATAGGAGTTGAATGTGGAATACCAAAAGAAAACACTTTTGTATTAGATAATGGTGATGTTCTTGAATTAGATAATGAAAAAATTACAAAAGTTAGTAAATTAGATGTTTCCGAAACATATGTCGACGGAAACAGAATTGGTGAAATAAGTGGTGCAGTTTTAAATGATCGTAAAATTATGGCTAGTGATGGTATTCTCGTTATTATAGCAAATATTAATATGGAAACAAAAAAATTACTTGCTAAACCTATGATAACTACAAGAGGCTTTATTCTTATAAATGAAAATGAAGAATTAATAACAAAAATAGAAAAAGTTGCTACAAAAGCAATAGATAGGCAATTAAAAAATAAGAAATCAACTTATTTAGATGTTAAAACCGAACTAACAAAAGAAGTAAATCAATTTATAAAAGAAGAGACAGGAAGAAAACCTATTGTTTTACCAATAATTTTAAATATTAAAAAATAACTGATAATTTATTTATCAGTTATTTTTATTTGTTAGTATTATTATCTTTTATATATTCTAATGTTCTTTTGAAAACAGGATTATCTTCATATTTACTTTTATCCCATTCATACCATATATCAAATACTGTTTGTGCTCCATTTTTTATCATTTGTTGTATCCTATCACTTTTTAAAGTTATATTATTTTCTTGATCATCTAAAGTATGTTGATATCCCATATCTTGATAAACTTTTGCTTGAATATCGGCTTCTAATTTATCACAAAGATATGCGAATTTAGATTCTGGAGTTTTACGCTCATCAAACTCAAATAATAATGAAATTAATTCATCTTTTTCTTCTAAATCTCCAATTACATTTATCATAGCTTTATGCTCTATTTCTGCTTTTTGTTCTGGTGTAACATTATCAAAAGGTGTAATATCACCAATTAAAACTTCTCCTATTTCATGAATAGTTAACATTTTTAATACTTTATTTAAATCTATGTTAGACTTAAATTCTGAATCTAAACTTATTGCTAAAATACAAGTTCCATAAACATGTTCTGCTATACTTTCTATTCTATCTGAACTTACATTCCAATGTATTTTATCCCAACCACTTCTTATTTTATATTTTAATTTTGTCGCCAATAAATAAAATCGTATTGCCTTTTCATATTTTATATCGTCCATAATCCAAATCTCCCTAATTTTATTTTTACATATTTTAAATATAATGTCAATTAAAAAAAGCCCTATTCAGAACTTTTATTCAATTATATAATCTTCACTTTTATGTGGCTCTTTTCTTAACAAATCATTATAATCTTGTTGTCTTAATACTTCATATAAGACAATAGCAACACAATTAGATAAATTTAAACTTCTTACATTTTTAGTCATAGGTATTCTCATACAATGATCTAAATGTTCTTTTAATATTTCTCTTGGTATACCAGTGGATTCTTTACCAAATATTAAATATATATTATCCTTACTATTACTATAATCAAAAGAAGTATGTGGTTTCTTACCATATCTTGTAAAATAATAAAATGTTCCATTATTTTTATTTAAAAAATCTTCATAATTTTCATATACAAAATATTTTAATTTATCTATATAATTTACTCCACTTCTTTTAACACTTTTTTCATCAAGTTTAAATCCTAATGGTTTAATTAAATGTAAAATAGTATCTGTTGCTACACAGGTTCTCATTATATTACCTGTATTAGTAGGTATTTCTGGTTCATATAAAACTATATTAATCATGTATTAATTCATATCCTTCTAAAAATTCATCCACAGCGGAAATAGTTAATTTATTATCTTTATTCGGGCTTAATAAATCTATTATTTTTCCTTCACTTAATATTAATAATGAAGGGTATTTATTTAGTTTTTTTATTAAATCTTCATGTTTATATTTATTATATATTTTATTTAATATTTCATCATCAACTTGTTTATCACCAAGATTAAAATATACTATTTCGTCACTCAAATTTTTTTCAATTATATATTTTTTTAAGTCAACCTCAAAGTCTCTACATACTTTTTCACTAGTGGTGCACATATATAAAACTACTAAATTTCTTTCTTTCAGCAAACTATCTAAATTGTCATATTTTGCTTCTGCTATTACGGATATAATTGTTGGATTACCTAGTTTAGCATCATTATATTGTTTTAGCCAAGAAAAAACATAAAAACTTATCACAAATGTTATTAATATCATTCCAAGTAAAATAAAATAATTTTTTGGTTTAATTTCTTTTTCCATAATAACACCTCATTATATTTATATGATAACATATATTTGATTTAATATAAATATTTTCAACAAAAAAAGATAAAATTTTACTTTTATCTTTCTTTGTTATTAATTGTAAATCTCATCATATCAATAAAATCATTTAATGGTATTTCTATTTGTTTATCATCACCATATTTACGATATGTTACTGTTGTATTTTCTTTTTCTTTATCCCCTATTACTAATGTAAATGGTATTTTTTTCATTTGACTTTCTCTCATTTTATAGCCAAGTTTTTCTTCTCTATCATCTAGTTCAATTCTTAATCCTGAAGCATTTAATTTTTCTTTTACTTCATTTGCATAATCTAAATGATGTTCGTTTGAAACTGGTAATATATTTATTTGCACTGGTGCTAACCAAGTTGGAAATGCTCCAGCAAAGTGTTCAATTAAGATACCAATAAATCTTTCTACTGAACCAAATATTACTCTATGTAACATAACTGGTCTTTTTTTAGTACCATCTGCATCTATATAATTTAAATCAAATCTTTCTGGTAAGTTAGCATCTAATTGAATAGTACCACATTGCCATACTCTGCCTAATGAATCTTTTATATGAAAATCAAGTTTTGGTCCATAAAATGCTCCATCACCTGGATTAATTTTACATTCTCTGCCTGCTTTATGGCATGCATCTTGAAGAGCTTTTTCGCTTCTTTCCCAAGATTCAAGTGTACCAATGTATTTTTTTTCCGGTCTTGTTGATAATTCAATTTCATATGATAAGCCAAATATAGCGTATATTCTATCAATAAACTTAATTAATTTAATTACTTCCTCTTCTATTTGATCTTCTCTCATA
>CAZCLV010000043.1:0-7309 GCA_964499645.1 uncultured Mycoplasma sp. | reverse complement strand
TTCTATTTCCTTCTGGATTTGGGATTACTTTAGCTTCCCCTGCTTCTAAGACTGCAACACAACTATTTGTTGTACCTAAGTCTATTCCTATAATTTTACTCATCTTTATCATTTCCTTCCTTATTTTCATTATTTATATTTTTTTCTATTTTATTTATTTTAACAGATGCACTTCTTAAAAGTTTGTCGTTGTATGTATATCCTTTTATTAATACTTCTAATACTGTGTCATCTTCAAAATTTGGATTGCTTTCTGTAAACATAGATGTTTCTAATCTTGAATCAAATGGTTTATGTAGGCAATCTATCTCATTTACATTATTTTCTTCAAGAATACTTTTTAAATTTGAATAAATTAACTTGAATCCATCTAAAAAGTTATCATTTTCTTCATTTAAACTCTTTTCACCAAGAATTATTGCTCTTTCAAAATTATCTATTACGGATAATATTCTTATTAATATATCTTCATTACAATATTTCAGCATATTAGAAACTTCTTCATCTTTTCTCTTTCGATAATTAATTAAATCAGCTTTTGCTCTTAATGTTTCATTTGATAATTCTTCTATTTGTTTTTTTAAGTTAGTTATTTCTTCTTTTTGATTCTGCTTTTTATTTTTATTTTCTTCCATTACTTTTCCTTCCTGTAGTGCTTTATTTTTCTTCTATATTTTCTTTTATATATTCAAGCATATTAACTACACGTTCATATTCCATTCTTTTTGGTCCAATAATTGCAATAGTTCCTTCTTCATTTCCAGCTTTATATTTTGTTTTAATAACTGTAATATCATCATCAAGTTTAGATTCTTTACCAATATAAATATTAATATCTTTTTTATCTTCTTCAATGCCTTCAAGAGTTTCTGGAGAATCTAATTTATTAAATATTTTTTTTATTTTTTCTACATTATTAAATTCTGGTTGATTTAAAATGTTATTTTTTCCCACAAAGGAAACATTTTTTGAAGCAAAATCATTAAAAACATCATAAAATGCATTATATATTGCTTCATGTTGTTTTATATATTGATTAATTATTGGCTTTACTTCAAACTCTAACTTTAAGTTTACTTCGTTAATTGGAGTTCCTATTAATAGTTTATTAATTATTTCTACCGTTTTTTGCATTTCATCAAGGGATATTCCTTCTACATCAATTGATTTATGCTCCACATAGCCTTTATCAGTAACAACTATTGCTAATACTTGTTCTTCTCCAATTGGAAGTACTTCTACTTTTTTTAGATAATTATCACTAGATTTATTGCCAAGAACAATTGATGTATAATCTGTCATTTCTGCTATTATTTCTAAACTCTTTTTTAAACAATCATTTAAAGCAAGCTGATGATTATTAAATATTGCTTGTAATTTAAGCATATCATTACCATTCATTTCTTTTGGTTTCATTAAATTATCTACATAATAACGATATCCTTCTTCACTAGGAATTCTACCACTTGATATATGTGTTTTTTCTAAATATCCTAACTCTTCTAATATTGCCATTTCACTTCTAACTGTTGCACTAGAGCATTTTAATTCATCACATATTGTTTTTGATCCAACTGGTGTTATTGTTTTTACATATTCTGAAATTATCATTTGTAAAATTTTTTCTTGTCTACTAGTAAGCATATCCACCTCCTAGCACTATTCTTTTTCAAGTGCTAACATTATTATAGTATGCTAAATTAGCAAAGTCAATACCTAATTGCTAACTTTTTTTACTTATTTTTAGACAAGAAAAAAGAGCCTAAGCTCTACTTACATATTTTCCATCTTTTGTTGAAACAATTACTCTTTCGCCCTCATTTATAAATAGTGGTATTCTAATAGAATAACCAGTTTCTAATGTAGCATCTTTTGTAGCAGTACTTGTTGTATTTCCTTTTACTCCAGGTTCAGTCTTAATTACTTCCATTTCTACTTTATCTGGAAGATTAAGTCCTAACATTTCTCCTTCATAAAATACTATATCAACATTTAAATTTTCTTTTAAATATTTAGCATCATCACCAAGGCTTTTCTTATTTAATTCAATTTGTGAATAATCATCCATATTCATAAATACATAATCTTCACCAGATTGATACAAAAATTGCATTGCTTTCTTTTCTATTCTTGCAGTTTCTACTTTTATACCTGCATTAAATGTATGATCAATAGTAGCACCAGTTCTTAAATTCTTTAATTTAGTTCTAACAAAAGCAGGACCTTTTCCTGGCTTTACATGTTGAAACTCTAAAATAGAAAATAAACTTCCATCTATTTTTATTGTCATTCCATTTTTAAAATCATTTACATTTACCATAACATCACCTATTTAATTCTATTATTATTTTTCTTCTTTATGAAGTGTATGTTTCTTACATTTAGGACAATATTTATTTAATTCTAAACGTTCAACAGTATTTTTAATATTCTTTTCTACACGATAATTTTGAGACTTACAAACAGTACAAGTAAGTGTCTTTAATTGTCTATTTTCTAACTTTGCCATTTTGTTCCCTCCTCATTTACATTAGTATTATATCAAATATTTTAAAAAAAGCAAAAGCTTTTTAGTTATTTATTCCTTATTTACCCTATTTTGGTAAATTAGCAGTGCTTTGATATTTATAACGAACTGTTTCCATTTTTTGTTTATAATTTGTATAATCTACAAATTCTGTAGCAAATAAATCGTCTGTTTTAAATAATTCAAAAGAGTTTTTTTCATAAAAATTCTTTATTCTATAGTAACTTTTGAGTTCATCAAATGAAATTTCTGCTACTCTGCTTTTAAAAGTTGTACCTACTCTATTATTATTTTCATCAAACTCTTTTTGATTTAATACATAAGAACAAATTGGGATTGTACTAGTTTCTTTAGTAAACTCTTCAATTAAAAATTCAAGTAATTCTTCAAAGTTTGGTTCAATATTAATAAAAATATTCTTTCCATTAGGAGAAAATTCTATAGTAAATGGTGTTTTTCCATAATTAGCTTTAATTACAATACATTGCCCAATTACTTTTCCTTTTTCTTCAATATCCTCTAATATTCTTATAGGATTCATCCCTCTTCTTAACATAAAATTAAATATTTTTTTATGAAAGTTTGTCATTTTAATAAAACTTATTTCATCTTCACAATAATTATTCATATACATTTTGCTCCTATAAATACAACTAGTTGAGTATTATACATTATATTATTTAATTTTTCAAGTACTTTTCACTTTCTTTTACCTTTTGAGTCATAAAGTTCAAAAAAGGCATTAGAAGCTGCTTTAGATATCCTATAATTTACATCTGATTTATAAGTTCCACTTACTATATCTTGAACATCAGGACTTGATACTGCTATACTCATTACTGGGTTTTCACTTGGAGCATATCCTACAAAATTATTGCTCATTGTTGGATGATTATATAATCCTGTTCCTGCATCTACAAAACTTTCACTAGTTCCCGTTTTACCAGCAGGAGTTGGTGATTTTCCCATATATCCTATTCTACCTGTTCCACTTATCATACATAATCTAAAACCTTCTCTAATTCTATTTATGTATTTTTCCTTAGTATCCAATTTATTTAAAATAATTACTGGGGTATTATATAAAATTTCTTTTTCTTCACTTACTTTTAAGACACTCTTTAAAAACTTTGTTTTAACTCTTGCTCCTTTATTAGCAATAGTAGATATATATTGTGAAATTTGAAGTGGTGTATATGTGTCATATTGGCCAATAGCAAAGTTAATTAAAAGATCTCCATCATTTGAATTTCCACCTACTCCAGTTTCTTCTTTTGGAAAATCAATTCCCGTTTTAACTCCTAAACCAAATTGATAAAAAGTACTTCTATATATTTCAAATGCATTTAAGTTTATTTTTAGCATTGTATTGGGTTTATAATTAAAATCTCCTACCATCATTGCTATTTTATATTGATATACATTTGAAGACCATTTTAAAGCATCTAAATCATTAACATAACCTAAAGTCTTCCAAGAACATTTTTTTGGCATATTTAATAACTTTATACACTTGTCTTGCAATTTAGTCCCAATAGAAATAACTCCTGTATTATATCCTACTAAAATACTTGCTCCTTTTACAATAGATCCTGGTGTAACAGTAGAAGTTATTGCCCCAACAGTATAATCATATATTCTATATTTTCCTGTTATATCTTTTAATATTTGCCTACCTACCATAGCCATTATTTCTCCAGTAGATGGTTCTTGAATAACTACAAAACTTCTATTGTAGTATTTTGTATTTGGCTCTTTTTTTGTTTTTACTAGTTCTGCATCTACTATTTTTTCTATTTTAACTTGTAAATCTATATCAATAGATAAAACTATATCATTACCTTTTTTACCTTCACTTATTAATTCTAATGTATTATCATCTAAAACTTTATACTTTGCCTTTTCTCCTTTTAAAATATTTTCATATTGTTCCTCAATACCAGATAGACCCACTCTATCATCTAAATCATAACCAAGTTTTAAATAATAGTTTGCTTTTTCTTTTGGTATTCCTGTTTCATTAGTAGAAACACTTCCCAATATGCTTCTTAATGTATCTCCATATAAATACTTTCTTTCCCAATCAAGTTTTGTATTAAATCCTGTAAAAGTATCTAAATTTTCAGAAATATATGCATATTCATAGTCTGTAACATCTTTTACTTTAATTATTTTTTCATCGCTATAATACCCTTTATTCATTAAATAATATAAGTAAGCACATTTCTTATCATCTATTTCAAATATACTTAAGTCTTTTTCTGTAATTCTTTCTATTTTTAGTTCATCTATTTCATTTTGCGTTATTTTTCTATTTTTTAAATCTTCATATTCTTCATTTGTAATTTTCTTATTACCTAAATCAGGATATTTTATTAACCAAAACTCTTTTAAGTTTCTTTCATATAAATTATCATACTTTAAATTCAATACTTTTATTAGTTTATATGCAATATCTATTTCTTCTTTTGAAGTGACCCCTTTTGGTTTTAAATAATAAATCTTTTTAACTGCAACATTATCTACTAAAAGTTTATAATTTCTATCATATATTCTACCTCTTGGTACATTTTCTTGTTCTACTATGTTATTAGTGTTTTTATTTAATAACATTTTGTAATAGTTTCCATAATAAGTATTTAAAAATATTAATCTAAAAGAAATAACACCAAAAAGTATAAAAGAAACTATTTTTAATATTTTAATTCTTTTATTAGTGATATTACTATTATAATTATTTAAGTTAATTTTTTTATATTTTTTCATATTATTATTTTGTGTAATTTATTAAAAAACTTGCATATAATTATTTAGGTGAAAATATGTATGATAAACTAATTGAAAACTATGTAAATAAATTAAGTAAAAATGATATATTATATTTTTGTAATAAAGAAAATATTAATATTTCTAACAAGGATTTAGATATTATATATATTTATATAAAAAAATATTGGAAAATTGTATTAAAAAAAGATCCTTCAAATATATTTAATGAATTAAAGAATCTTTTAGAAAATAATACTTATAATAAATTAATTGAATTATATAACAAATATAAAAATAAGATTTAAATAATTAAATCTTATTTTTTGTAATAATTTATTGTATCTTGTTCTAAATTAGAATTAAATTTTTTATTTTTTATCATTTCTATCTCGTATTTATATGGAGGATATTCATTTATATAAGGTGTTTCAAGTATTTTTGGAATATTTTCTAATCTTTTGTTATAAATAATATTAATTATATTATTAAATCCTAGTGTTCCGTATCCAATATTAGCATGCCTATCTTTATGAGAATTTATAGGATTGATACTGTCATTTATATGAATACATTTTACTTTATCTAATAAATTTAAAGAGTCTAATTCATCTAAAATTTTATCAAAATTATTAATATTATAACCTGCATCATTTAGATGACAAGTATCTAAGCATATACCTATTTGGTCTTTTTTATCTATACTATCAATAATTCTTTTGATTTCATTAAAATTGCCACCTATTTCAGTTCCTTTTCCTGCCATTGTTTCAAGTAAGATAGTTATTTCGGTACAATTTAAAATTTGATTTAAACCATTAGAAATAGCAATTATTGCTTCATCAACGCCACAACCTACATGGCTTCCAGGATGAAGTACTAATTTATCTATAAATAGCTGTTCACATCTTTCACATTCTTGAATTAAAAAATTAATAGAAAACTGATAATTATTTTGATTTCTTTTATTTCCTAAGTTTACTATATATGGAGCATGGACTATAAGATTTTTTGGATTAATATTTTCTTGTTTCATTAATTCTAATGCTTTAAAAGTTAATCCATCATTTATTGGATATCTCAAAGTGTTTTGCGGCGCACCAGTATAAAACATAAATGTATTACTTCCATAATTAAGAGATTGTTTTAATGCTCCAAGTAATTGTTCTTCTTTATTAAATCCTACATGTGAACCTATTATTATCATATTACCACCATGATAATTATAACAAAAAAAAATATGGATTACCATATTTTTAATTAAACTATTTTGCTCTTTCAGTAGCGCCTGTTGCATATGTACAAGTAAGTGTACCTTTTCCAGTAACCACTGCTGCACTACTTAAACTTGATTCTGGAACTGAATTATCTGTACTAGCAGTTTGAACTGGTTCTCCACTACTAACTGCAATAATTCCATTTCCTGCTGAATCAACCATACAAGCTGAATAAGTAGCTACACCATCAGTAAATGTTACTTGAATAAATGATGTTGCTACATATGAATTACCATAAGTACTTTTTATTAATCCTTTGCCTGATTCAAGTAAATCATTAATACCTATTTTTGTAGCATCTGAAGCAGTTATTGAATAAAAAGTATCTGATGTAATACCACTACTAATTACATCTGTTCTTACTGCTGATATAGCAGATTGTACATTTGAAACAAATGTATCTTTTCTTGCTCCATTCAAATATTTTGTAACTGCTGGCACTGATACTGTTATTAATATA
Source organism: uncultured Mycoplasma sp. (assembly GCA_964499645.1). Taxonomy (GTDB): domain Bacteria; phylum Bacillota_I; class Bacilli_A; order RF39; family UBA660; genus CAG-611. The sequence continues at coordinate 279 of CAZCLV010000043.1, read as the reverse complement.
GCTAAAATAACAATAACTGCTAATAGTTCTATTAATGTAAATCCTTTTTTATTTAGTTTTTTCATATAATTTCCTACCTTTCTTATATTAATATAATATCATTTACATTTTTTTTATTCAAGCATATTTACAAGTTTTTATTAAAATGTGTAAATAAAGTATATTATTATTTTTTACAGTTTTTTAAATTTTATTCAAAATAAAAAAAATATGGAAAATTCCATATTTTATTGTATTGCTGTTTGTCTTTCTGTTGCATCTGTTGGAAGAGTACATGTT
>CAZCLV010000042.1:0-7466 GCA_964499645.1 uncultured Mycoplasma sp. | reverse complement strand
GCAGGAAAAGAAGTAGAAGATTCAATAATGAGAATAACACAAATGGCAAGAGCAGCAGGAATCCATTTAATTATTGCTACTCAAAGACCATCTACGGATGTAATCACTGGATTAATAAAAGCAAATATTCCATCACGTATTTCATTTGCAGTATCATCAAGTATTGATTCAAGAACTATTCTTGATATGATGGGTGCAGAAAAACTATTAGGTAAAGGAGATATGTTATATTTACCAATGGGTGAAATAGTACCACAAAGAATTCAAGGAGCTTTTGTTTCAGAAAAAGAAATAGCAAAGGTTGTTGACTATACAATTTCTCAACAAAAAGCATCTTATGATGGTAACTTCTTAAATCTTGATGAAAGAGATCAAGAAATAAAAAATAATTCAGTAAGCGGAGATAAAGAAGAATACGATGATCCACTATATGAGCAAATTGTAGAATTTGTGATAACAACAGGCAAAGCAAGTGCTAGTTTATTACAAAGAAGATATAAACTAGGTTATAATAGAGCTGCAAGAATTGTAGATTTATTAGAAGAAAGAGGAATAATAGGACCACAAAATGGTTCAAAACCTCGTGAAGTTTTAATTAAACTGGAAGACGAAAACGAATATAACGAATAAAAAGGAAAGAAGTGAGATTATGAGTGTGCATATTGGTACAAAAATTGGAAACATAGCTGATGTTGTAATAATGCCTGGTGATCCTTTAAGAGCTAAATATATTGCTGATAAGTATTTAACTGATTGCAAATTAGTTAATAATATTAGAATTAATTTAGCATATACTGGTTATTATAAGGGAAGACTAGTAACAGTAATGTCATCAGGAATGGGAATGCCTAGTATGGCAATTTATGCCACAGAATTATTTACAGAATTTGATGTTGATAAAATAATTAGAGTTGGTTCTTGTGGAAGTTATTATGAAGAAATAAACCTTCGAGATATTATTTTAGTAGAAAGAGCCTATACAACATCTAATTTTGCTTTTCAATTATCTGGTGATAAAATGAATATTAGTAAAAGCGATTCAACATTAAATAAAAAAATAGTAGAAACAGCACTTAATAAAAATTTAAATATTAAACTTGGAAATATAAATACAAGTGATGTTTTTTACAATGAATATACCGATCCAAAAATTAAAGAAAACTTTTGTTTAGCAGTAGAAATGGAAACGTTTGCATTGTTTTATATAGCAACAAAGTATCATAAACAAGCTGCTAGTATTCTAACTGTATCAGACAATTTAGTAACAAAAAGAGAATTAACAAGTGAAGAAAGAGAAAAAACATTTGATGAAGCAATTTTATTAGCATTAGATTCAATAAAATAAAATTGTTTTTTTTGTAAATAATAAAAAAGGAGGAAGTATATATGCAATATAAAAAAATAGAAGCAACATCATATAATTTACATTTAATAAAAACAAATAAATTTAAGGTTACTTCTTTTAAATTTATTTTTCGAGATGAAATAAAAAAGAAAGATATAACGATTAGAAATGTTTTATTAAATACCTTATTTTATTCGTCAAAAAAGTATAATACAAAAAGAAAAGTAAATATTAAAAGAAAAGATTTATATGATTTAGAATTTGGAGTATCAAACTCAAGAATAGGTAATCACATAATTTCATCATTTATTTTTCATGTTTTAGATGAAAAATATTCTAATAATGAATTGTTAGATGAATCAGTTGATTTTATGAAAGAAATCTTATTTAATCCAAATATTATTAATGGAGCATTTACAGAAGAATCAGTGAATATTGCAAAAGATTTAATTAAAGCTGATATTATTTCTAATAATGATTATCCAAGTTATTATACCGCCTTAAAATTAAAAGAAACTATGGATAGTAGTAATCCTTTTTCATATAACATATCAGGTTATTTAGATGATTTAGAAAAAATTAATTCACAAACAGTTACAGAATATTATAACAAGTTTATTAATAATAGTATTATTGATATTTATATTGTTGGTAATATAGACTTTTATGAAGTGGAAAAATTAATAAGAAATAATTTTATTTTTAAGACAAAAAAGAAAACTAGAAAAGAAATAGTAAGTGAATATATAAAAGACAGAAAAGGTGTCAAAAAAATTAGTGAAAAAAGCAAATTTAAACAAACAAACTTAGCAATAGGATGTAGTTTTGATAAATTAACAGAAAAAGAAAAAAAATATACCATGATTATTTATAACAATATTTTAGGAACGTCACCAGAATCAAAACTATTTACAAATGTACGTGAAAAAAAGTCACTTGCGTATAGAGTAAAATCAAATTATTTAAAAAATGATAATGTTTTAATAATAACTGCTGGAATAGAAAACAAAAAGAGTAAGTTAGCTATTAAAACAATAAAAGAACAAATGATGGAAATGGCAAAAGGTAATTTTTCTGATAAAGAAATTAATGAATCAAAAGAAATAATTATTAGTTCATTAAAAGAATTTGATGAATATTCAAGTTCAATTATTGAATATTATTTTGCAATGGATTATTTAAAAATAGATAATATTGAAAGAGCAATAAAAGAAATTAAAAGTATTAAAAAGGACGAGATAATAGCAGTAGCTAAAAAAATAAAGCTTGATACAATTTATCTATTAGAGGAGACTAATAATGAAACAAATTAAAATAAATAATTTAGAAGAAAATCTCTTTTATGAAGAATTATCAAATAAATTAGGGGTTTATTTAGTACCATTACAAAATAAAAATAAATATTTTATATCATTTTTTACTAAATATGGAAATCATACAACTCATTTTAAAATTGATGGTAAAGAAAAAACAGTACCATCTGGAATTGCCCACTTTTTAGAACATAAAATGTTTGAAAGGGAAGATGAAGAAATTAAACCATTTCAATTCTTTACTGAATCAGGAACAGATGTAAATGCTGGAACTTCAATATTTTATACAACCTATTATTGTAGTGGCAATAATAAGTTCTATGAAAATTTAAAATATTTATTAAATTGGATTCCTAGTATTCATGTTACAGATGAATTAGTAGAAAAAGAAAAAGGAATTATTATACAAGAGTCAAGGATGGGTGAAGATAATCCAGATCAAGTACTATATTATAAAACAGTAGAAAATGTATTTATAAACGATACTTATAAAAACAAAGTTATTGGAACAGAAGAAGAAATAAATAGTATAAATAAAGAAGATGTTTTAACTTGCTATAATTCTTTCTATAGACCAGATAATATGTATGTAGTTATATCTGGTAATTTTGATCCCAAAGAAGCAATAAAAATTATAAGAGAAGAATTAAAAAATTTTAAGAATGGTAAAGAAAAAATAGAAAAAATTATTGAAAAAGAACCAAATAAAGTAAAAAAAGAGTATGAAGAATTAAGTATGAATGTTTCCATTCCAAGAATTAGTGTTGCATATAAAATAAGTAGAGATACATTAAATCTTAGTATTCTAGATCTTGATAATTATTTATCAGTTATGAATAATTGTATATTTGGAAACACATCCATGTTTTTAGAAGAATCATTAAAAAAAGGTTTGTTAACAGAATATGATTTTAGTAATGATATTAGTGATAAATATATTATGTTAAATATTTCTGCAATTACAAATAAACCTGATGAAATGGTTAAAAAAATAGAAGATAATATAAATAATATAGATATATTAGAAGAGGATTTTGAAAGAGAAAAGAAAGTTGCTATTGCTAGAGCAATAAAAACAATGGATTTTTCTAGTGCTATTGTTGAAAATATTAAAACAGATATAATTTATTATGGTAAATATCAAACAGATATAGTAAATATAATAAAAGAAATGAAATATAGTAAGCTTCAAGAATTAATTAAAAAAATTGATTTTTCTAATAAAGCAGTAATAAAAATATTACCTAAAAATAGTTCTAAACAATAATATATTTAATATAATTTACAAATATTAAATATTGCTTTAATTCATATTTTTTGATATTATATAATTAAAGCAAAAGGAGTTGGGAAAATGGATTTTAGTATGTTATTTGAATTTCCTAATGTATTAATATTAGCATTAATAATATTTTTATTAATTGTAATAATTCTTACAGCAACATATGCAGCAAAATTAAAAAAAGAAGAAAAAAAAGAACAAGAAGAACAAGAAGAACAACAAGAAGAATTAATCGATACTTTATTAAATGATGATAATGATTCAATTGAAATAACTGATGAAGATGTTAAGGAATATGAAACAGAAGAAATAGTACCAGAAGATGAAGAAAACTATGAATATGAAGAACCAATTATGATGCATGAAGAAAAAATTGAGTTTGTACCATTAGAAGTTGAAACAGAATCAGATGTAATTGTACCAATTGAGGAAAACGATGAAACTACTGAAAATATTGAAACTTTATAGTTTTAATATTTTTTGATTTAAAAAATATTAAAAAAGTGATATAATTATTAAAGAGGAGTGAGAAAATATGATGAAAAAAATATTAATAGGATTTACAATATTAGGAGTTGGAGTTTTAATTTTACTAGGAAATATAAATGTTATAACTTATAGTAATAGTTTATTAAGAAAAATATGGCCAGTTTTATTATTAGCATTTGGAATTGGAGAAATGATTGACTCAAAAAGAATTAATGTTATGGGAATAATCTTTACAGTGATTGGATGTTACTTTACTTTATATAATTTTGATATATTAAAAGTATCATTCTTTGAAATAGTATTTCCAGTATTATTAATACTTGTTGGATTATGTATTATTATTCCAAGAAAAGGAAATGGAAAAAGAATTGAAGTAAAGAAAAGTGATATTGTATTAAACTCTGCATTTGGAGGAATAGAAAATAAATGCATTGCTAAAAATTTTAAAAAAGCTACAATTACAACAATCTTTGGAGGAGCAACTTTAGATTTAAGAGATGCAGATATGGATAAAGAATGCGTTTGTGAAGCAACAGTTATATTTGGAGGAGCAGATATATTTGTACCAGATGATTGGACTATTAATACTGATGGATTAACATGTGTCTTTGGTGGAGTAGAAAACAAATTTCGTAATAGAAAAGAAACAGGAAAAACACTTTATATAATTGGAACATGTATCTTTGGTGGAATTGATATAAAATAAAGAATTTGCAAAATAATTTATTTTATGTTATATTATGAATATATTTTACATTGATTAGTACTTAGTAGTTAATTTAAAACTTCTAAAAGAGAATGTGGTCAACGAGTGAGAACCACTAGAAAAGGTAAATTAATGAATTACAAACTATGAGTAAAATCGGTTAGATGCGTTATAATCCTTAAGGTAATTATTATTACAAATTAAGGTGGTACCACGAGCAATTCGTCCTTTGGATGTTTTGCTCTTTTTATTTTAAGGAGGTGGTTTATATGGATAGTTACTATTATTATTTAAAATTATCAATACAAACTAGAAAGGAAAAAAATGAAAGAGATATTTAATATTTTAAGTGAGCGTGGTTATATATACCAAATGACTCATGAAAAAGAAATAAAAGAATTAATTAATGGAGAACCTATAACATTTTATTTAGGAATTGATCCTACTGCAGACAGTCTCCATATTGGACACTTTTTTGCACTTACATTATTTAGATGGCTACAAGATTGTGGACATCATGGAATTATTGTAATTGGAGGTGCAACTGCTTTAATTGGTGATCCAACTGGTAAAAGTGATATGAGAAAAATGCTTACTAAAGAGCAGGTATTACATAACAAAAATGAAGTAAAAGAGCTTATTAAGAAGTTTGTTAAAACAGATGGGGATAATCCTGCATTGATTTTAGATAATGCTGACTGGATATGTGATAAAGGATATGTTGATTTTTTAAGAGATGTTGGAGTTTATTTTAATGTAAACACTATGTTACATGCTGATTGTTATAAAAAAAGATTAGAAAATGGAGGATTAACATTTTTAGAAATGGGCTATATGCTTATTCAAGCATACGATTTTATATATTTAAATAATAAATATCAATGTAAACTTCAAATTGGTGGTTCTGATCAATGGTCCAACATAATAGCAGGAGCAGATTTATCAAGAAAAATTGGTTTTATTGAAAATAAAAAAGTTGATTCTTTATATGGATTATGTTGCCCATTACTTATAAAAGCAGATGGCGAAAAAATGGGAAAAACAGCAACCGGTACACTGTGGGTTTCTAGAGAAAAAACAACAGAATATGATTTTTATCAATCTTGGATTAATTCTTTTGATGAAGATGTAGAAAGAAGTTTATCATTTTTTACAAGAATGTCTATTAAAGAAATAAAAAATTTATGTAATAATGATATAAGAAAAGCAAAAAAATTATTAGCATTTGAAGTTACAAAATTAGTACATGGAGAAGAACAAGCAAAAAAAGCTCAAGAAGTAGCAGAAAACTTATTTGCTAATAAAATGACTTCAGATAATATGCCATTTGTTACATTAAATGTAGAAGAAATAAATATTATTGACTTATTAGTAGAAAGTAAAATGTGCTCTTCTAGGTCAGAAGCAAGAAGATTAATAGAACAAAATGGTATTTCTATTGATAGAGAAAAACAAAGTGATGTAAATAAAATAATAAAACCTATTACTAATAATTATGTTATTGTTCAAAAAGGAAAAAAGGCTTTTATAAAAGTAATATTTGACATAATTAAATAAAACTGCTATTAACTTTTACAATAAAAATAATTATCATTCAAGATGTATTGATATGATTAAAAAAATATAATTTAAGGAGAAAATATGATAATAGAAAAATTAAAAAAAGAGGATATTGCTTTATACAAAAATTTAATAGATGAAGTTTTTGATGGTAGTAATAATATTGAGTATTATAAAAAATATAGTGAAATTGCTAACTATGAAATAATTGTTGCAAAATTAGATAATAAAATAGTAGGTAGTGTTACAATGTATAAATTAGATTTATTTACATTTTCGTTTCAACCAATGATAGAACTATTTAATGTAGCAGTTCTAAAAGAATATCGTGGCAAAAAAATAGCAAAAAGTTTATTAGAATATGTAAAAGAATATGCTAAAAATAACAAATATAAAACTATTTGTTTAACTTGTCTAGATACGGCAATAGATGCACACAGATTATATGAAAGTATTGGAATGAAAAAAACATCTAGTATTAAATATAATTTATATCTATAAATTATATTTAATATTTATTCTAAAAAACTAATTACATCATATATTTTATTATAGAAAGGAATGATAAAATATATATGGATACGCTTAAAGTATCAAGTAAATCAAATCCCAATTCAGTAGCTGGAGCGCTTACTAATGTATTTAGAGAAAAAGGAACAGTAGAAATACAAGCTATAGGAGCAGGGGCTCTTAATCAAGCAATTAAAGCTATTGCTATAGCAAGAGGTCTGGTGACTCCTTAAAAAGTGTATTTCAGACTGTTAGAAGAGG
>CAZCLV010000041.1:4380-7479 GCA_964499645.1 uncultured Mycoplasma sp. | reverse complement strand
TGTTTATATCCATTTTTACCTCTTTCTAAAAAAAGAATAAATAATTATTCTTCCATGTTATGATATACATTTTGTACATCATCTAAATCTTCTAGTGTATCAATTAATGCATATACTTTTTCTTTTTTTTCGTCATCTAAAGTAATTGTATTTTGTGGTATATATCTAGTTTCATTCATAATAAATTCTGTTATATTATTATTTTCTAATGCATTATTCATTTTGATAAAATCTTCAAAAGCAGTATATATTTCATAACTATCATCATTGACTACAAAGTCTAATGCATCGTTTTCTAAAGCAATGTTCATTAGAATATCTTCATCATAAGTTTTTGGAAGTACTATAATACCTTTTTTGTCAAATAAGTATGAAACGCTTCCATCAGTTCCAAGATTGCCACCACGTTTTGTAAATGTACTTCTAACATCACTTGCTGTTCTATTTCTATTATCTGTTAAGCAATCTACCATTACTGCTACTCCACCATTTGCATATCCTTCATATCTAATAGCATCATAGTTTTCACTAGCTCCACTTGCGTGTGCTTTATCTATAGCAGCTTGAATTCTATCTTTTGGCATGTTTTCTGCTTTTGCTTTATCTACTACCATTCTAAGTGAAGGATTATTCATTGGATCTTTATCTCCACCTTTAGCAGCTACAAATATTTCTTTATTTAGTTTTTGAAATATTTTACTTCTTTCTGCATCAATCATTCCTTTTTTTCTTTTAATTGTAGCCCATTTTGAATGCCCACTCATATTTATCTCTCCTAACTTTATAATATTTAAAAATAATAATTTTATTTATTATTTTTATTTATTTTGTTTCCTTTTAATGTATCAAAACTTTCTAATAAATTATTAGAAAATGATGTAACTAAATTATTATAGTCATTTTGTTCAGAAATTGCAATTTTAATTAAATCACTTATTAATTCTGATTGATCTTTTTTCTTTGGTAACCATAAATATGCAGATAAAGATCCTGGTATAGTATTTATTTCACTAACAAATATTTTTTTATTTTTTTCATCAATTAGAAAATCAATTCTAGCTACTCCAGATGCATTAATTATTTTAAATGTATCTATGGCATATTTTTTTATATCTTCTATCATTTCTTTTGATAATAGTGGTGGAACTTTTCTACCTTTTTTGATAGTTTTAGAATAATTTTCTACATATTTTTCTTTAAATGTAAAAAACTCATCACTTACATTAATTTCTTCAATATCAGAAGCTTCACATTTTTCATAGTTACCTAAAACACTAACATTTACTTCTTTAACATTCTTTACTTGTTCTTCTACAATAATTTTTGTATCAAATTTCATTGCTTCTTTTATAGCATTATTTAAACTATCAATTGAATCAACTTTTGTAATACCAATACTTGATCCTAAACAAGCAGGTTTAACATATAAAGGATATTTTAAAGTAGCTATTTTCTCTAATACAGATTTTTTATCATTTAAATATTCTTTTCCATAAAACCATACATAACTAGGTATAGGAATATTATTATACTCAAGTAATTGTTTCATAATAATTTTATCTTGTCCAATAGAACTTGACAAAACATCACTTCCAGTATAGGGAACACCAATCATATTAAGATAACCTTGTAATGATCCATCTTCCATATAAGATCCATGACATATAGGTATAACTAAATCTATTACTTTTATATTTCTTTTTATTAATCCTAATGTTTGAAGTACAAAACTTTTACCATTTTTTACTAATGCAACTCTCGTAGCATACCTTTTTACTAATTTAATATCTCTATAATTGATAATGTCTTTTAAATGATTTCCTGTATACCAAGTATTATTTTTATCAATATAAATTGGAATAACATTATATTTATTTTCATCCATATAACCCATTGCTTCAACAGCAGAAATTATACTTATTTCATGTTCTACACTTTTTCCTCCAAATATTACTCCAACATTTAGTCTCATATATTTACTTCCTTTCACACTAAAAACTGTATATATAGTATATCATTTATTGTTTTTTAGTACAATATAAAAAATTAAGTTTTGAATTAGTTAAGTAAAAATATATAATTGACTTTTTTTATTTTCTAATAAAACAAAAAAAGTCAATTAAAATAATGATAATTGACTTGATTCGGGTAAATCTTTTAAAATACCCATAATACGCATTTTTTCTATTAATGTAGAAGAAATTTTTCCTCTTTTTTGGAAGTCTTCAATACTAATAAATTCTTGTTTTTCTCTTTCTTCAATTATTTTATTAGCAACTGTTCCACCTAATCCATCTAATGCTCTAAATGGAGGAATTAATGTTTTTTTATCTTCATTAATAATAAAGTATTTTGCATCTGATTTATTTAAATCAACACTACCAAATTTAAATCCTCTAGCTGTCATTTCTAGGGCAACTTCTAAAACACTTATTAAATCAGATTCTTTTTGAGTATATCCAAATTTTTTTATTTGAACTTCTTCAAGTTTTTCTTTAATTTTTTTATAGCCACTTTCCATTGCTTCTAGATCAAAAGCAAGGCCTTTAATGCTAAACCAAGTTGCATAGTATTCAATAGGTTTATTTATTTTAAACCATGCTATTTTCCATGCAGCAGAAACATAAGCTGTAGCATGGGCTTTTGGAAACATATATTTTATTTTTTGACATGAATCAATATACCAATCAGGTATTTTATTATCTTTTAATATTTGTTTAAATTCTAGCCATTTTTCTGGATCTTTTGAAGCTTTACCTTTTCTTACAAATTCCATTATTTTAAATGCTGTTAGTGGTTCTAGTCCTTTATTTATTAGATAAACCATAATATCATCACGACATCCAATTACTTCTTTAAATGGACATATATTATTTTTTACTAAATCTTGGGCATTTCCATTCCATACATCAGTACCATGAGATAAACCTGATATTTTTACAAGTTCTGCAAAAGTAGTTGGTTTAGTTTCATTTACAATTCCAATTACAAATCTAGTAAATTCTGGTAAGGCAATAGCACCATTTTCGCAGTTTATTTGATCTGGTGTAACCCCCAGTGCTTTTGTTGATGAAAACAAGCTCATAACTTCTTTATCAT
>CAZCLV010000041.1:0-4370 GCA_964499645.1 uncultured Mycoplasma sp. | reverse complement strand
TTACATTATTTTCTCTTAAGTATGTAAGTATCTCTACTGCTCCCGGCTTTAATGGAACACTTCCCGATTCAATTATTTCCTTAAGTATTCTGTCTTTGTGCCTATACATATCATCCATAGGAATATCATTCATTGAAATTCCTGTTAAATCCTCTAACATTTTAAAAATTGTAGGGTTATCATGTCCAAGTATATCAAGTTTTAATAAGCAAGATTCAATATCATGATAATTAAAATGAGTAGTAAACCATTCAGCATTATTATCATCTGCTGGATATTGATATGGGGTAAAATCTGCTATTTCTTTATAATCTGGAACTACTACTATGCCACCAGGATGTTGTCCAGTTGTTCTTTTTATTCCAGTAACTCCAATAGCTAATCTTTCTACATCAAGGTTTTTAATACCTTCAATACCATGTTCTTCAAAATAACCTTTTACATAACCAAAGGCAGTTTTATCTGCAACAGTACCAATTGTTCCTGCTCTAAACACATAATCTTCTCCAAATAAGACTTTTGTATAATCATGTGCTTTTGCTTGATAATCTCCTGAAAAGTTTAGGTCAATATCAGGTACTTTATCAGCATTAAATCCAAGAAAAGTTGCAAATGGCATATCTTGTCCTTCTTTTAACATTTTTGTACCACAATCACATATTTTATCTGGTAAATCATATCCTGAAGCAAAATCAACATTATATGCTTTTCCATTTTCCTCAAATATAGATTTTTTACAATTAGGACATACATAGTGTGCTGGTAATGGGTTTACTTCTGTAATTCCAAGCATTGTTGCTACAAATGATGAACCAACACTACCTCTACTACCAACATAATATCCATCATCATTACTATGTTTTACTAGTTTTTGTGCTATTAAATAAATTGCATCAAATCCACCATTAATAATCCCATTTAATTCTGCTTCTAATCTATCTTCAATTATCTTTGGTAATTCTTCTCCATATATTGAATGTACTTTTTCATAACAAATACTTCTTATTAATTCTTTTGAGTTTTCAATAATTGGTGAAAAAGGTATTCCTTTTGTATCAGGAACAATTTCAAATTCTTCCACCATATCTGCAATTATATTTGTATTTTTAATAACTATTTCTTTAGCAAGTTTTTCATCTATAAAATTAAAATCATTTAACATTTCATCAGTTGTTCTAAAATGTTGTGAAGGTATTTCTTTAATAGCAGGTCTATTTAATGGATGTCTGCCACCTCCTGGAACATTTTGATTAACAATAATTTGACGATATATTTTATCTTTTCTATCTAATTGATGAACATCACCTGTTGCAACTACTATTTTATTTTTAGACTTAGCAACATTAATGATTTTTTTAATATTTTCTAAAACATCGTTGTATGATTTGAAATCTTCTAAATCAATAAGATATTTATATACTTCTGGAGGTTGTACTTCTATATAATCATAAAAGTTCATTAAGTCTCCAATTTCCTCATCACTTTTACTTCTAGATAATGTAAATATTTCACCATTGGCACAACTACTGCCAATAATTAATCCTTCTCTATAATTATTAATGACACTTCTAAGAATTCTTGGTGTTTTATATAAATATTTTGTATTAGCAAGTGATACTAGTTTAAATAAGTTTTTTAATCCAACTTTGTTTTTAACCAAAATATTAATATGATATTGATTACCAAATTTATGTATTTCGTCTTTTGATATTAAATTACTAACTTGATTCATTGTTTCTATTTTTCTAGTATCAAGTGTTAAAAGCATTTTATGAAATATCTTTGCAGTTGCTTCTGCATCATAATCTCCTCTATGATGAGCAGTTTCATCAAAGTCTATTTCATATCTTTTAACAAGTGCTGATAAAGAGTGCTTAAATGCATTAGGTTCTAATGCTCTTGATAACTGCATTGTATCTAAAACTGGATTTTTAAATTCACCCAATTTATATTTTTCAAATGCCATTTCAATAAAAGAACAATCAAATTTTGCATTATGAGCAACCATTGGATAATCTTTAAACCATTCTTTAAAATCTTTAACAGCGGTTTCTTCGTTTTCTTTATCTTTTAGCATGTCATCTGTAATAGAAGTTAATTCACTAATATGTTTATCAAGTTTTTTCCCTGGATTAATTAGTTTATCATATCTATCAATTATTTCACCATTTTTAAGTTTTACTGCTCCAATTTCAATAATTGAATCTCCACCACCAGCATTAAATCCTGTAGTTTCTAAGTCAAATACTACATAAGTATTGTCTAATAAAGTACTTTTATCACTTCTTACAACAAGATCTAAATCATCATCAATCATATTTAGTTCTACTCCATAAAGTATTTTAATTTCATCTTTATGATGATATGCTTCTGGAAATGTTTGAATTGCATTATGATCAGTTATTGCAATTGCTTTATGTCCATATTTTACCGCTCTTTTAATTAAATCTTTTACATCCACTACTCCATCCATTTGACTCATTTTAGTATGTGCATGTAATTCTACTCTTTTTTCTTCACTTAAATCTTTTATTTCTTCAACTTGTTTTTCAATTACTTCAATATTTCTAGCATTTAAAACAAAGTCATTATAAAAAGTATTATTTTTAACATAGCCATTTATCTTTAACCACATATTTTCTTTAATATTTTTTAGCAATCCATTATATGTAGTTTCATCTGTAACATATATTCTTATATACATACTAGTTTCCAAATCAGTAACTTTTAATGTAAGTGAATACATTCCTTGTTTTGTAGGTAAAACTATTCCAAATACCATTCCCTCAATAGTAACGTTGTCCATTTCGTAAGTTATTTCTGACATATTAATTGGTTTTCTATTTACTGGTGTTCCAAGGATTGTATTAGACATGGCTTTTTCTACTTTTTTAACTTGTTTTTTTATTTCAGTTGTATCAACTTCCACACTATCTTTAATTTTTTCTTTTATTTCTTCTCTTTTTTCAGTATTCATTTTAATAAAAAGTTTTATAGAAAATCCAAATCTTTTAAAATATTCATTTATACCATCAATCTTTTTACTTATAATATCTTTTTCACCTTTGTTATATACTTCAATAAAATAGCAATCATTTTCAATTAATAATCTATCATAAAACATATCATAATAGATATTATTATTATTTGCTAAAATAAGTATGTTTTTATAATAATCTTCTACTAAAGATAAATCTTCTTTATCTGCTTTAATAGTTATTTTATATATATATTTTTCGTTTACATATTTTGTTAAACATTCTATAAATTCTTTTAAGACATCATATTTTATATTAGTATCGTTTTTTATAATAATATCCCAAGTATTTTTATCTTCTTTTACAATAATTTTTTCTATTTTAGCACATGAAAAAAAAGAATATTTTTCTTTATTAAAATTAATTTTTTCAAATAAATCATTTAATTTTTTGTCCATAACTACCCCCCAAGATTTTATAAAGTTTCTATTTCAATTTTTTCTACTCCTATAGATTTTTTATTTAAAATTATTTTCTTATTATTAATAATAAAATTAATAAAAGTAAATATATCTACATTACATAGTTTTTTTTCATATTGATAGGCATTTTTATTAAAGAAAATATTATCACGAACCATATATTTTTCTAGTTCATCTTCTGCAACACCAAGATACATAAGCCAATATGGATATATTTTTTCTTTTATATCACGAAGATGTTTTTTACCTATATTATATTTTGATTCTTTAGATATTTTTGTATATAGTTCATTTAAGCAAATAAGTTCAAGCATAACTGTAATAATATCTCTTTCATCTGTTTTTATAATGCTAAATTCATTTTTTAATATTTTATATATTAAGTATGATAAAAATCCATTTTTGTCATGGCTATCTAATTTTTTTCCAATAATAATTAAATTTAAATCAAAATCAGTTTCAACTACATCTAAACTAGGATGTAAAACACAAACTTTATACTCTTTAGCAATATCATATTTTAATAATTTATTTAATTCTTTAATATATGTCTTTCTACTAGAATCCCATATTTCTAATAAAGTTAATCTATATTTATTAGTTTCTTGCTTCATTTTTTTATATTCAGGAAAACTTTCAAATATATTATAGATTAAATCATCATCAGGAATATAATCATCTAAATCATTTAAAATAACTTCTTTTTCTTTATGAAGTAAAGAATATTCTTTTTTATTATCTCTCCATAATTTTTGTTTCATTTTATGTATTTCTTCTGATACAGAAGCTTGATATAAAAGATTCCACATTAATAAATATTTGTTTACAATAAAATTTAATTTCATAACCATCACCACTATAACTATTGTAGCATAGATTTGTAATAAAAAAAAAGAAAATAATTAATTAT
>CAZCLV010000040.1:0-7502 GCA_964499645.1 uncultured Mycoplasma sp. | reverse complement strand
AGACGCACTAGACTTAGGATCTAGCGGAGAAATCCATGGGGGTTCAAGTCCCTTTACCCGCACCATTTGGTTAATTACTTGTACTTAATTGTGCAAGTTTTTTTAATTTGTATGGTATAATTAAATCAATAGATAAATAGTAATTTGAGGAGGTAAATAAAAATGAATAAAATGATTGCATATTGTGGACTAGATTGTGAGAAGTGTGATGCATATCTTGCAACAATCAATGATGATCAAAAGTTAAGAGAAAAAACTGCAAAACTATGGTCTGAATTAAATAACGTACCTATTCTTCCAGAAAATATTAATTGTCAAGGTTGTCGTATTAAAGGCATTAAAACAGTATTTTGTGATAGTATGTGTGCTATCCGCCAGTGTGCCTTGAAAAAGGGAGTTAATACTTGTAGTGACTGTTCAGAGTCAAAAAAATGTTTAATTGTTAATGCAATTTTAGAAAATAATCCATCTGTTTTGAAAGATTAGCGGTAATTAATTTACAATTATCACAAAAAAAAAAACTAAAAGAAAAGCAATTTATTGATTATTAATCTCATTATGTGTAATTATAATACTAATTTTCTTGATTTTATTTTTTTTAAAAATTATGTTTAATATAAATAAAAGATAACAATAATTTTTATTTAAAACATATTATATTATTAGGATGTGGTTCTATGAATACTATTGATTGGACTAATAATGATGCCTAAAGAAAGAGTTGTTTCAAAAAAAGTTGTTATAAATAAAAATGAGTTAAAAGTTGATTTAGAATTAGAATCGGATTATATGATTTTATGTGGTACATGTATGTATTATTGCAAAGAACAAGATTGTATACTTGGATTATCATGCGCAAAAATTTGTATATTTAAAGATTGTAAAAAAATTAAACAAATCAAAACTGATTGTTGTGGTAATTACTATACTACGCTTTTAAGAGATAAAAAATATATTATATGTGTATGTAAAGATAAAAAGAAACAAAAAAAGAATGTAATTTGTAATAATTCACATTTTTGTATGCAACATTTTATTTTTTGCAAAGAAGATGACAATTGAAATACTCACAATTATTTACCTTTCATAAAATGTATAGAGAGGTGAAAAGAATTGAACGAAAATGATAAGTTTTTACTAAATTATAGTAATGAAATAGAAATTGATAAAACAGAAGAGGTAGTAAAAAATTAAACATTAACTAAACTTGAAGAAGATGTAAATGGTGGTATAACTGGTAGAGTTGTAAATAATAGTGGCACTGCAATTGCGGGAGCTACTGTTAAAGTATTTGATTTAAACTATAATCCAATAAAACATACAATGACCAATGAAACAGGTACTTATAATATTTCATCATTACATCCAGGAACATATTTGGTTTATGCTGTAAAAGATGGATACTCAATATCTGAAAAAATTACTACCACTATAGCAGATGAAGCAATAACACTATCAAATATAGTATTAACAGAAAATAATATTTATACGAAAGGAACTGTTTATGGTGTAACGTATAATAAAAACAGAACAGCTTTATCAAAAATAAAATTAACATTATCAACTTTAAATGATCCAAGCATAGTAATTTCTGAAACATATAGTGCTATTGATGGTGAATATGTGTTTTACAATTTAACTGCTGGAACATATAGACTTCAGGCATCGAGTGATGATTATATATTAACTGAACCGTATAATGTAACTGTTACTGATGGTGTAAACAATAATGAAATACTATACTTAGATAAATTAGCAACAGCTAAAGAAGGAACTATTAATGGAATAATAACTGATAGTGAAACATCAGTACCAATTGAAGGGGCATTTGTAGGATTATATAGTGTTGATGAAGAAGAAAATACTGAAAGTTTATTAAGTGTTACTACAACAAATAGAGAAGGAAAATACTTCTTTGGATATGTTCCAGATGGAAAATATGTTATAAAAGCAAAATCGACAAGATAATTTAAAAAAACCAGCTTACCTTTTAAGTTGGTTTTTTGTTTCATAAGTTATTTTATTAACTTTGACTCATATTATTATAAGAATTTTTTAATAAATATAAAAATAAACTATAAAAAATTGTTTATTCTAATATTATTATATTGATTTTTCCTTAAATTGCTTTTTTTATCATTTTGTGGTATAATAAGTGCGTTGTTAGGGGGATATTTTTTATGAAATATAGTGATGAAATAAAAAATGAAATACTTGAACAAGAAAAAATAAAAAAATTAAAAAGTTTAATAAAAAAAGAATTAAAAGAATATACTGATTTCTTTATTGAATATGGAATTGCTTCTTCTGATGAACGTGAAGAAAGTAAAAAGTTATATTCAACTTGTATAAGCGAGTTAAATAAAAGATTTTATGATTATTCAATTGGTAATATGATTACATTAATTAAAGGACAAGAAAAAATTTCAGTTCCTAAAAATGATATAGTATATTTAATGAATATTGAACATTTAAAGTATTATAAATCTATGTTAAATAAATTTTACAAAGTAATTAATGTAGAACCAATAAAAAATCATGAATCATTTATTGCAATTGCAAACGATATTGGAACAAGAGCAAAAAATTACTTTGAAGAACAAAATAATAGTATTCCTATAAATGATTTAGTATTATATCTAAAAAAATCCAAAGGAGTAGTTAGAAAAAGAAAGTAGGTATATTTTATGACAAAACAAGAATTAATATTAGAAATAAAAAAACATATAAATTATCTTGCAAAGTTTTATGATAAATTTTCTGAAATTGAGACTTCAAGAAGATTTGCTAATTCAATTTTAAGCACAAGAATATCAAAGAATTTTTATGGAAAAACATTTGCTGAAATAAAAGAAGAATTTTATATTGATGAAAAGATATCATTTTTAAGTTTACTTGATGAAAATCATTTAGAAATGTTATGTAGTTTATTAGCCACTGATGTTTCAATAATTAAAAATTATGATATATTAAACTTTAATGAATTAGATTCCAAAAAAAGATCAGCAATAAGAGGCAATATAGTAGAAGCAGAATATGATAATGTTATTAGAAAGAAATTATTTTTTAAATCAAAATATGGTGTAATGCCATATACTAACTTAAAAGAAATTCTTGAACCAATAGAAAAAGAATTTGAAATGGAAGAAATGCATAATTTAAAACCAAATACAAATGATTTTCCTATTATTGATGAATATTTTATAGAAGAAGAAAAAGAATATATTAATAATGGTAATCTTGATTCAGTATTACCTGATTATAATGAATCTGAAAGAAAAGGCAGAAAGTGAATTGATGAATTTAATTCTCTTTTTTCTTATTTTGTGTTAATATATTACTTAGGTGATTATGATGCTTAATTATGTACCTAATGTATATAAAAATAATATTTTAGATATAAATTATGATAAATTAAAACAATTAAATATTAAATTAATTGCTTTTGATTTTGATAATACAATTATTGAAAAACATAATTATGAAATATCAAAAGAATTAAAACAATTATTTAATAAATTAAAAAAAGATTTTAAAATAATTGTTTTATCAAATTCAATAAATGGAAAAAAGTTACAAAAAGTTTGTAATGAATATAAAATAGATTATATATTAAAAGCATTAAAGCCATATAAATTTGGATTTAAAAAAATAAAAAAAAGATTTAATCTTAAGTATAATGAAATATGTTTAATTGGAGATCAACTATGTACTGATATAGTTGGAGCAAATAAAGCTGGTTGTTTTAGTATTTTAGTTGAACCAATTGATTACAATGAAGGATTTTTTACAAAGATTAATAGATTAAGAGAAAAAAAAATATATAGAAATTTAGAAAAAAACAATAAATTTGAAAGAGGAAAATACTATGAGTAAGAAATGTATTGGTTGTGGAATAGAACTTCAAGATGATAATGTTTTACTTGAAGGATATACACATGATTTAAATAATGATTTATGTCGTAGATGTTTTAGAATGAAGAACTATGGGGAATATGAATTTATAACTAAATCTAATTCTGAATATATACAAGTATTAAAAAATATTGGTGCAAAAAAATCATTAGTGTTATATATAGTAGATTTAATTTCTATTCCTAAAGACTTATCTAAAATAAAAGATTATTTAATAAAAAATGATATTATTTTAGTATTAAACAAAAAAGATGTTTTACCTTTATCTGTGAAAGAAGAAAAAATTTTAGAGTATTTTAAAAAATTGAATTTTAACTTTATTGATACAATAATTATAAGTGCATCAAAAAATTATAATATTGATAAATTGATGAAATTAATAAAAAAACATCGTAACAATCAAAATGTATATGTAGTAGGTAATACAAATGCTGGAAAAAGCACATTAATTAATAAAATAATTAATAACTACACAGAAGAGGATAAAGAATTTATTACTATATCTCCAATGCCTTCAACCACATTGAGTGAAATACAAATTAAAGTATTAGATTTTTATTTAATAGATACTCCAGGTTTAGTAGATGAAGGAAATATTTTAAATTATGTTACTGAACAACAAGTAAAAAAAATATCACCTAAAAAAGAAATAAAACCAAGAACTTTTCAAATAAAAAAAGATCAAGCTATATTAATAGATGATATGTTTAGAATTGACTATGTAGAAGGAGATAAAAATAGTTTTACTTTTTATATGTCTAATGATATTTCAATTAAAAAGATTAATGGAACAAAACATGATTACTTAAAAGAAGATAATCAAGCAGAAGAAATTGATTTAGGATTTAATCAAGATATTGTAATAAATGGATTAGGTTTTATAAAAACAGTTTATTCTTGTAATGTAAAAATATATAGAAAAGCAGGAATAAATGTTTTTACTAGAGATTCATTAATTTAATATTTAAATTTATATACACCATACATTTTATTTGCAGTATCATAGAATAACTTCCATTCAGGTGGATAATAAGAAAGCAAAGTAAAAATAATATAAATACCTATTATTGAAAAAGCCATAATTTTATTTAATTTTTTATTATTCTTTTTTTCTTGAATTCTATATTTTAAATAATTGCTTATTAAAATAGTAATAAAATATATAATAAGAGTAACAATCATATTAGGACCAAATATATTATAGATTGGTAAATAAATAATTAGATAAATTATAATATTAAAAACAGCACTGATAACAAAAGAAGACACTAAATTCTTTTGTTTTTTCTTTGAAAATAATACAATTATTAATAAAAGTATCATATAAGAAGTAAATATCATTTTTAAATGTTCCCAAATACTTTCATTAACTGGTATTATAATAGATGTAACAAAACAAGGTAAACAATCATAAAAAGAATGAATTAAAGTACTTATGGCAAAAATAATTAAAGAATGAATTAATATTTTTTTATACATAGTAATAACCTCCATTAATAATATGTGTAATTTTTATACAAATATTAGTTAATTTTTGTTATAATAAATGCAAAGAAGGTGAAATTATGGAAAATGAGGATAAAATTAAAGAAATAAGAAGCGCAAATGATATAGTTGAAGTAATTTCATCTTATCTTCCTTTAATAAAAAAAGGAAAAAATTATTTTGGAGTATGTCCATTTCATGATGATAATAATCCTAGTATGAGCGTTTCACCAGATAAGCAAATATATAAATGTTTTTCTTGTGGAGCAAGTGGTAATGTATTTAACTTTGTTATGGATTATGAAAAAGTAGACTTTAAAGAAACATTAAATATTTTAGCCAAAAGAGCAGGAATATCATTAAATAATAATTATGTAAAAACAAATAATAAATTTGAAAAGTATTATAAAATATATGATTTAGCAGAGAAATTTTATCAAAATAATTTAAGTACTTCAAATGGAAAAGAAGCAAGAGATTACTTAAACAATCGTGGAATAAATGATGAATTAATTGAAACATTTAAAATAGGATTAGCATTAAAAGATAATACATCTTTAACGAGTGTTTTAATAAATAAAAATTATATTATTAAAGATTTAGAACTAATAGGATTATCTTCAAATAGTAAGGATTTATATATAAATAGAATTATGTTTCCATTATTTAATACAAGTGGTAATGTAGTAGGATTCTCAGGAAGAGTTTATAATGCAAAATCAGATTCTAAATATATTAATACAAGAGAAACACCAATATTCAAAAAAGGAGAACTTTTATATAATTATCATTTAGCAAAAGAAGAAGCAAGAAAAGAAAAAAAATTAATTATAGTAGAAGGATTTATGGATGTAATTAGATTATATTCCATTGGTATTAAAAATGTAGTAGCTCTTATGGGAACTAGTCTTACTAAAGAACAAATCACATTAATAAAAAGAACTTCAAATAACATAATTTTATGTTTAGATGGAGATAGTGCTGGTAAAAAAGCCATGTATTCTGTGGGAAAAGGACTTGAACAGGAAAATATTAATTTATATACCATATCATTAAAAGAAAACTTAGATCCAGATGAATTTATAATTAAATATGGAGAAAAAGAATATAAATCTTTAATAGAAAATCCTGAGACATTTAGTGATTATAAAATAAAGTTCTTAAAAGAAGGTAAAAATTTAACTACTATTGAAGATCAATCTAAGTATATAAATAGTGTTTTAGAAGAAGTTAATTTATCAAATGATGTAATTAAACAAGAATTAATGTTAAAAAAAATATCATTGGAATTTAATATTGATATAGAAGTTTTAAAAAATAAGTTGCAAAATATGCAAAAATATAGTAAAATTGAAGCGTTCAAAAAAGAAACACCAAAAGTACAAAAATTAGATAAATATCAAAAAGCTACAAATGGTATTTTATATTTAATGATGCATAATTATGATGCAATTAAATTATATGAAAAGAAACTTAATTTCTTACCATATCCTGTTGCTAGGTATTTAGCTAATGAAATAATTTACTATGCTAAAAAAGAACCAGAGTTTATTTTAGCAGATTTTATTACTACTTTAAATGATAAACAAGAATTAAAAGATTTAGTAGATCAAGTATTACAAGATGATAATAATGATAGTATTGATGTTATGAATGAATATATTTCTGTGGTATTAGGTTATAATAGTAGTCAAGAAATAAAAAGGCTAAAAGAATTAATGAATAAAGAACTAAATCCAGAAAAAAAAGTTTTATTAGCAGAAAAAATATTATCAGTAAAAATAGGGAGTTGACATTAATGTTAAATGAAATTAAAACATTTGAAGAAAGAAAAGCAGAATTATTAGAAATTGGTAAAAAAACAAATACAATTACATTTGAAGAAATAGCAGAACATTTAAAAGGATTAGATACAGATAGTGATGCTTTAGATGATTTATATAATATGTTTGTAACTAATGGCATAGAAATATTAACAGCAGAAACTGAAGATGATGAAGATGATTCTTCTAGTGATGATTTATTAGAAATAGTATCTTCAAATAAAGATATAAAAATTAATGATCCAGTAAGAATGTATTTAAAAGAAATAGGTAGAATTA
>CAZCLV010000039.1:2633-7646 GCA_964499645.1 uncultured Mycoplasma sp. | reverse complement strand
TTTGATAATTCAAACTTCTTCTTGAAACATTATTTATATTATTCATCATATCAATAATATTTTCTTTTGTTAATTTGTCGAATGTTATACCTTTTGGAATAACATATCTTATAAACTCATGATTTCTTTCAATTCCTCCTTTTTGCCAAGAAGAATAAGGTTCACAATAAAAAATGTTGATTTGTTTTTCACCTGTTGTTTGATCAAATTCAATATCTTCTGGTTTAGAAAATTCCCAACCATTATCAGTTAAGATTACTTCAAACAATTTAGTAAAATTATCTATACCTAATTGTTTTCTAAGATATTTGAATATACTAGAAACAGAATTAGGTTTATATTTATCAATTAAAAACATAAGCATTAACTTACTACTCCTAAAATAAAGAGTAAGAATACATTTTTTATCTTCAAATTTACCTATAACAGTATCCATTTCAACTATACTTGAATTAGGATGTTTCTCTATATATTCATTCATTTCTTTTAATGTTCTACCAGTTCTAATCACATTATCAAATCTAATAGTTGGTTTTTCATTTGTTCTTTTTCTTGGCTTATAACTATAAGCTCTAGGTAACATTTCATCATTAATACTAGAAAAATATCCTTTGTGAATATATGTATAAAATGTTTGAATAGATTTAGGAAATTCATTTTTAATATTATTAAATAAATGAGTAATTGGTTGATTCTTATTTTTAATTTTATCAGTAAAATAATCGTTCCAATAATCAATCTCATCAATAGACATATCAATACCAACTCTTGATTTTTCCAACAAATAATTATAATTATTATGAGCTTTTATATAATTATAATAATATTTCTTTTTACGGCATCTTGTTTTTAATTCACAACCATTACATACATAAGGAAATCTATTTGTTTTTTGACATGTTTTAAATTCACCTTTACCAGTTATTCTTCTGTTTTTTATTTCTCTAGATACAGTAGAAGAAGTAGAATCTACATAATAAGCAATGTCTTTAAGTTTATAATTTATTTTTAATAATTGTTCAATCAACATTCTGTTTTCTACGGTAAGTCTTCTTTTCATATTTAATACATCCTTTCAACGCTCAAATAGAAAACAATTGATTAACTATATATTAAATATCATTAAAAGACTAAATGCAAGTTTTAAAAATTATTATTAAAAAGTTGCATTTAACTCTTTAAAGAACTATTTATTTTTTTCAATTTGACAAATAAAAAATCTGATGTATAATATATGCGTTATTTGAATTGAATGGCATCAAGCATTTAAAAATAATAAAAACTTGACAAATCACATATATTGTGATAATATACTAACCATTAATTCAGAAAAGGGGGATTTAATATGAAAAATGAAGAAAAGATAATGTTAAATGGAGAAGAAATACAAGAAAACGAATTATTTAACGAAGGTAAAAAAAGAAAACATGTAGGTAAAATTGCTATAGGTGGAACTTTTATGGCTTTAGCTTGTTGTGCATCAATGGTTGCTTGTCAAAGCTGTAATGCAAAACCAAAAGAAGAATTACCAACAAATGATATAGTTTCATCTACACCAGTAGAAATAGAAATATCAAGTGAAACTGATTCTAGTTCTATTTTGGATTCGATTGATGAAAATGAAATTACAAGTGAAAAAGTTGTTACAATTGCTAAAGAATATAAAAACTATTTAGATGAACAAGGTATTAAAATGACTGAAGAAATGCAAAAAAATGGTGTTGAAGCAGATATGAGTAATACTATTACTGAACAAGATTTATATTCATTAGTGTTTACTGCTAACATAGAAAATATTGATTCTGAAGAAAGAAATAAAATGATAGAATTAGGATTGATTTCTAGAGATGCAGAAACAATTAAAGCACAAACTGACTCAACTATTAGCTACATTATGTCAAATAATATTGCTTATGTTTCAGTTAGTGAGACACTTGAAAAAAATGTAAATACAGATTTATTAATAAGCTTAGAAAAATTATTCACAGATGTAAAAGATGCTGAAAATGCTAAAACATTACATCAAAATTATGTAAATATAATTGGTAAAGATAAAAATACAATAGTATCAAGTTATATGGATACTAGAGACTTTATAAATTATTCAACTAGAACTTCATATCCATATTCAATCCATGAAGATACAGTAGGTGCTAGATATTTACTTAGAACTGTATATGGAATTGAAAATTTAACATATTCAACTAATTATTTACCAAAAATCGAAAGAGATGAATTTCAAAAATCAGTATTAAATGTAGATGAATTTATTGGATATTTATATGATTTATGTGGAAATAATTATTCTAATGAAAATCAAAAGCAATTAACAAAATAAATGTCACAAATGTGACATTTTTTCTTTTTATTAACAATATAAATATGATATAATGATTATAAGGGTGATAATATGAAAATATATAATACTTTATCAAAGAAAATAGAAGAATTTGTGCCATATAATAGTGAAGAGATTACTATATATACTTGTGGTCCTACTGTATATCATTATGCACATATTGGTAATTTAAGAACATATATTTTTGAAGACATACTAGTAAAAACACTAGATTATTTAGGATATAACGTAAAAAGATGTATGAATATCACAGATGTAGGTCATATGACAAGCGATGGTGATACAGGTGAAGATAAGATGTTAAAAGGGGCTGTCAGAGAACATAAGACAGTTTATGAAATAGCAGACTTTTATACAAATGAATTCTTTAACGATACAAAAAAACTAAATATTAAAAAACCGGATATTATAGAAAAAGCATCTAATCATATAGATCAATATATAAAGATAGTTACCAAACTCTTAGAAAATGGATATGCATATATTTCAAATAATAATGTTTATTTTGATATAAGTAAAATAAACAATTATTATGAATTATCTGGTAATAAAGAAGAACTTATTATAGGAGCTAGAGAAGATGTAATAGAAGATGTACATAAAAGAAATCCTGCAGATTTTGGTTTATGGTTTACTAGTTCAAAATTTGAAAATCAAGCAATGAAATGGAATTCTCCTTGGGGAGTAGGATATCCGGGATGGCATATAGAATGTTCTGGTATCGCAATCAAATATTTGGGAGAACATTTAGATATTCATTGTGGCGGGGTTGACAACATTTTCCCTCATCATTCAAATGAAATAGCTCAAAGTGAAAGTTATTTAGGTCATAAATGGTGTAATTATTGGATGCATGGAGAACATTTAAATGACAAAAATGGTAAAATGAGTAAATCAACAGGTGAATTTTTAACATTATCATTACTAGAAAATAAAGGTTATAATCCACTTGTTTATAGATTGTTTTGTTTACAATCACATTATCGTAATCAATTGGTATTTAGCTATGAAACATTAGATTCAGTGAATAATGCCTATAATAAATTAATAAATAAAATAAAAACAATAACTGATGATAATAGTGAAATTAATTTTGATTTAGCAAATAAGTATAAAGAATTATTTAAAGCAACATTATCTGACGATTTAAACACATCCAATGCATTAACTTTATTATATGATGTTATAAAATCAGAAATATTAACTAATAATACAAAATTATATATAATAAATGATTATGATAAAGTACTATCATTAGATTTGCTTAGAGAAGAAAATAATGATATTGATCAAAATTTAGAAAAATATATAAATGAAATGATAGAAAAAAGAAATCAAGCCAAACAAGATAAAAACTATGAATTGTCTGATAAAATAAGAGATGAATTAAAAACAAAAGGTATATTAATCAAAGATACTAGAGAAGGGACTATATATGAACTAATAAAATAGTTCTTTTTAATAATATGAATGGAATAATAGTAGTAAATAAAGAAAAAGACATGACAAGTAGAGATGTTGTAAATATAATAAGTAAAATATTTAATACAAAAAAAGTGGGTCATACTGGAACACTTGATCCACTTGCAACAGGAGTACTTGTTATATGCATAGGTAAATCAACTAAATTAGTAGAATTATTAACTAGTACTTATAAAGAATATGAAGCAGAAATAACATTAGGTTTAGAAACAGATACATTAGATATTACAGGAAATTTGTTAAAAGAAATTAATACACAAATTACAAAAGAAAATATTATTACTGCTTTAAATTCTATGAAGGGCACATATGATCAAGAAGTTCCCATCTATTCAGCAATAAAAATAAACGGTAAAAAACTATATGATTATGCCAGAAACAATATAGATATAGAATTACCAAAGAAAAAAGTAACAATAAAAGAAATAGAACTTATTAGTGATATTAAATATGAAAATAATAAAACAATATTTAAAATTAAATGTTTAGTAAGCAAAGGAACATATATTAGAAGTTTAGTAAGAGATATAGCAGAAAAACTAAATACAGTTGGAGT
The DNA here is from genome assembly GCA_964499645.1 of uncultured Mycoplasma sp. Lineage (GTDB taxonomy): Bacteria > Bacillota_I > Bacilli_A > RF39 > UBA660 > CAG-611. Next base: position 3,249 of record CAZCLV010000039.1, on the reverse strand, counting down.
TATGTCAGCACTAAACAGAATAAAACAAGGTAAATTTAATATAGAAAATAGTTATAAAATTAACGATATAAAAAATGGCAATTATAAGCTTATAAACGAAGTAAATGCTTTAGAGGACATATTTATTCAAACTATAGACAAAACGTTAGAAAACAGGGTTAAGAATGGTCAATTATTAGATAATATATATAATCAAGATATAATAGCATTTGTAAATTCAAAAGAAGAATTAATTGCTATATATAAAATATACGAAAAAGATAGTACTAAAATCAAGCCATGGAAAATGTTTTAAACTTGACTTTTTTATAGATTATGATAAGATAGTTACTATATGTTTTAATGGGGGGATTTAACATGAAAGGAATCGTTTTAGCAGGAGGATCAGGCACTAGACTTTATCCAATTACAGAAGGAATTAGCAAACAATTATTATCGGTATATGATAAACCAATGATATATTATCCTATATCAGTTTTAATGCTTGCTGGAATTAAAGATATTTTAATTATTACAACACCAGAAGATCAGGCACAATTTAAAAGAGTATTAGGCAATGGAAATAAATACGGAGTTAATTTTAACTATATAGTTCAACCATCACCTGATGGACTAG
>CAZCLV010000039.1:0-2623 GCA_964499645.1 uncultured Mycoplasma sp. | reverse complement strand
TATTTTAGGAGAAGAATTTATAGGCAACGATCCATGCACAATGGTTTTAGGAGACAATATTTTCTATGGGAATGGATTTGTAGAAATGCTTTCCAATGCTAGAAAAAATGCATATGAAAATAATGCTACAATATTTGGATGTGAAGTAAAAGATCCAAATAGATTTGGTATTATGGAATTCGATGAAGATAAAAAAGTAATTGGTGTAGAGGAAAAACCAGAAAATCCAAAAAGTAATTTTGCAATCACAGGATTATATTTTTATCCGAAAGGAGTTTCAAAGTTAGCAAAAGAAGTAATACCTTCAAAAAGAGGAGAATTAGAAATTACCTCACTAAATGAAATGTATTTAAAACAAGGAAATTTAAAAGCTGAATTATTAGGTGGAGGATTCAATTGGTTTGATGCAGGTACACATGATAGTTTACTTGATACTGCTTATACAGTTAGAACAATAGAAAAAAATAGTGGTAAAATAATTAGTTGTTTAGAACAAATAGGATATCGTAATGGGTGGCTTACAAAAGAAGAACTATTACAAAGAGCCGAAATAATGAAAAAAAATGAATATGGTAAATATTTAATGGAATATGCTGAAAAAGGTAAAGTGCTAACTAAGGAGATGAAATAATGAAAATTATTGAAACAAATTTAAAAGATTGTTATATCATTGAACCAGATAGATTTGGAGATAATAGAGGATATTTTTCTCCCTTCTTTATAAAAAATAATTTAGAAAAAAATGGATTAGATAAAATATTTGGTAATATTGTACAATGTAATAGATCATTAAGTGGAAAAGGAATAGTAAGAGGGCTACATTTTCAATATAATCCTAAATGTCAAGCTAAAATAGTAGAATGCCTAAATGGTGCAGTATTAGATGTTGTAGTAGATATAAGAGAAGATTCACCAACATATAAAATGTGGACAAGCGTCTTATTAACACCAGAAAATAATAGACAATTATTAGTACCAAAAGGATTTGCTCATGGATTTGTAAGCTTAAAAGAAAATACATTATTTCAATATTTAGTTGATAATGATTATGCACCAGAATTAGAAAATGGTATAGCATGGAATGATGAAGAAATAGGAATTAATTATGAATTTGATAAATATGGAATTAATACACCAATTCTTTCAGAAAAAGATCAGAAAAGATTATCTTTATCAAAAACAGACGTTCATTTTAAGATGGAGGATTTTAAATAATGAGATATTTAATAACTGGTTATAAAGGACAACTTGGTTATGACATCGTAAGAGAACTAAAAAAAAGAAATGAAAATGATATTATATCATTAGATGTAGATGATATGGATATTACTAATAAAGATATGGTAGATACAGTAATTACAAAATATAATCCAGATGTAATCATGCACTGTGCAGCTTATACTAATGTAGATGGTGCTGAAGATAACGAAGAATTATGTTATAAAGTAAATGTAATAGGCACTAAAAATATAGTGGAGGTTGCTAAAAAAATAGATGCTAAAATGCTTTATATAAGTACTGATTATATTTTTGATGGTAATAAAGAAGGATTATATGAAATTAATGATAAAGCAAATCCACTTAGCGTTTATGGCAAAACTAAATATGAAGGTGAATTAGAAACATTAAAACATGATAAAAGTTTTATAGTTAGAATTTCTTGGGTATTTGGAATAAATGGTAAAAATTTTATTAGAACTATGCTTAGATTAGCAGAAACTAGAAATGAAATAAATGTAGTATGTGATCAAATAGGAAGCCCAACTTACACAGTAGATTTATCTAAACTTTTAGTAGATATAGTAAATACAGATAAGTATGGAATTTATCATGCAAATAATAGTGGATATTGTTCATGGGCAGATTTTGCTAAATATATATTTGAAATTAATAGTATCAATGTAAAGGTAAATCCTATTAAAGCAGCGGATTATCCTTCAAAAGCAATTAGACCATATAATTCAAAACTAAGTAAGCAAAGCTTAATTGATAATGGATTTGAATTGTTACCTGCTTGGGAAGATGCAGTTTTAAGATATAATGAAGAATTAAATAATGAAAAACAATTAGTTAAAAAGTTGGGAGAATAAATATGAAATTTTTAGTAACAGGTGGAGCCGGATTTATAGGAAGTAATTATATGCATTATGTAGTAAATAAATATCCAAATGATGAATTTGTATGTTTAGATGCGCTAACATATGCAGGTAATTATAATAATATAAAGGACTTAGAAACAAAACCAAATTATAAATTTGTTAATATTGATATTAGAAATGAACAAGAAATAAATAGATTATTTGATGAAGAAAATTTTGATATAGTAATTAACTTCGCAGCAGAAAGTCATGTAGATAATTCAATTAAAAATCCCGGTATATTTGTAGATACAAATGTACAAGGAACAAGAGTATTACTAGATGCATCAAGAAAGCATAATATAAAAAGATATCATCAAGTATCAACAGATGAAGTATATGGTGATTTACCATTAGATAGGAAAGATTTACTATTTACAGAAAATACACCAATACATACATCAAGTCCATATTCTTCATCAAAAGCTGCAGCAGATTTATTTGTAATGGCATATTATCGTACATTCAATTTACCAGTAACAATT
>CAZCLV010000038.1:6668-7873 GCA_964499645.1 uncultured Mycoplasma sp. | reverse complement strand
GTTTTTACCAGCAGAAGCTATTTTTGCAGAAATAAATGCTTATCATTCTGATATAGTAGAATATTCATATAAAAAACATGTTTGGATATGTAGTCCAACAACATTAATATCAACACTTACTGTTGTTGAAATGATAATAAAAAATATGGAAAGAGATAAATATACATCAATTATTCATGAAGAATTAAATCGTTTAGGAATAGAATTTTCAAGATATAAAGAACGATGGGATAAATTATCTAGAAGTATTGATACAGTAAGTAGAGATGTTCAAGAAATAAATACTACAACTGATAAAATAACAAAAAGATTTGATTCAATAAGCAGAGTAGATATTGAATCAATAGAACATAAAGAATAGGAAACTATTCTTTTTTTTTAATAAAAATAATGTATTTATTAATAATTTTTGATATAATAAAGAAGATTTTAGGAGAACAGTTATGGAAATAAAAGGATTAAATAAAGATAATATAAAACTTATTTCTAAATTTAAAAATGAAGATAAATCTGTATTAAAATTTCGTTTAAAGAGTTATGAAAAATTTAATACCTTAGATTTACCTTCTTTTGGTCCTAAATTAAATATTGATTTTAATGATATTGTTTATTATAAAACCTATGATAATGGGATTGTTAATAATTGGGATAATATAAATAAAGAAGTATCAAAAGAATTTAAAGATTTAGGAGTTATTTCATCAGAAAAATATATGGATGGAATAGGAGTTCAATATCAAAGTGAAGTTATTTATCATAATATGTTAAAAGAATTATCAGAAAAAAAAGTAATATTTACTTCAATTGAAGATGCTTTTAAAAAATATCCTAGACTTGTTAAAAAATATTTTTCTAAAATAGTAAAATATGATGAAAATAAATTTGTTGCTTTAAATGGAAGTGTTTTTTCAGGAGGTAGTTTTATTTATATACCTAAAAATACTAAATTAGATAGACCACTTCAAAGTTATTTTCGTATTAGTACTAAAGAATTAGGACAATTTGAAAGAACATTAATTATAGTAGATGATAATAGTGATTTACACTATATAGAAGGATGCACTGCTAAAAGTTATAGTAAAAGTAATTTACATGCTGCAGTTGTTGAAATATATGTTGGAAAGAACAGTAAATGTCGTTATACAACAATTCAAAATTGGAGTAATAATGTTGATAACTTAGTAACAAAAAGAGCTTTAGTAGAA
>CAZCLV010000038.1:0-6658 GCA_964499645.1 uncultured Mycoplasma sp. | reverse complement strand
GATGGTAATATTGGTAGTCATAAAAATATGAAATATCCTGCTTGTATTTTAAAAGGAGATAATTCAACAGGTACTTGCATAACAATAAGTGTAGCTCGAAAAAATCAAGAACAAGATACAGGCGCTAAAATGATTCATTTAGGTAAAAATACTAAAAGTAGTATAATATCTAAATCAATTGCAAGTACTGGAGGAATAGCAAATTATCGTGGTAAAGTTTATATAGATTCAAAAGCAATAAATAGTAACTCTATTGTAAAATGTGATACTTTAATATTAGATAATCAATCAAAAAGTGATACTTATCCAACAAATATTTGTAATAATAAATCCTCTTATATTGAACATGAAGCAACAGTATCAAGAATTAGTGAAGAAAAGTTATTTTATCTTATGAGCAGAGGAATTACAAAAGAAAGAGCTATAGAATTAATAGTATTAGGATTTACAGAAAGATTTAAAGAAGAACTTCCTATGGAATATGCAGTAGAATTAAATGCATTATTAAGAGAAAATTTTTAAAACTTTAAAACTTATATATTGAAATTATTATAGAAATTAAAAAAACACTTTTTAATAATTAAAAAGTGTTTTTTTGTTGCTTATACAATGCAAATACTTAAAAATGCTCATTTGATAACATTTTTAATATTCTTTATTATGGTTATGAAAAGGGAAAAACAATAATGCAAAGGAGGTGAAAAATATGTTAAATCAAGTAATATTAGTAGGTAGATTAGTAAGAAATCCTGAAATGAAAGAAACAGAAAACAAAAACAAAGTATCAAGAATAACTTTGGCAATTCCAAGAAGCTATAAAAATGTTAATGGAGAATATGAAACAGACTTTATTGACTGTACATTATGGAAAAATGTTGCTGAAAACACTGTAGAATACTGTAAAAAGGGTGATATTGTAGGAATTAAAGGAAGATTACAATCAAATGTTTATGAAAAAGATGGACAACCAGTATATTCAACTGAATTAATAGCAGAAAAAGTTACATTCTTATCTAGCAAAAAAGCAGATGAATAGTTAAATTATAATATAAAAAAATATGCATAAAACGACATATTTTTTTTAGTTTAAATATTAAAATAAAATTGGTGATAATTATGAAAGTAAAAATATTTGATGAAGCTCATGAAGCTGATTTAGAAGAAAAAGTAAATGATTTTTTAGAAAAATTGGAAAGTGAACTTATTGAAATAAAATTTCAAGTTAGTATATCTATTTCAGGAGAAGATCAAATCTATTGTTTTTCTTCAATGATTATTTATAAAGAATAAATTACATCATATGCATACTAGATTGATATGGATAACTATTCATATCAGTATTTGTTATGCTTAATTTTGATTCAAGATTTTTAACCTTATTTTCTAAAACACTTATACGCTTTTCTAAACTCTCATAACTTTGATTATAATTAGGACTAAAATCTTGATTTGGATACATAGGCATAGGTTGCATATTAGGATTAAATCCAAATGGAACTTGATTGTTCATATTCTTCCTCCTTTTTCATAATTAGTTTATGCAACTATTTATTTTATGCCTAGGCTGTTGTATAATATTATTGGTGATATAAATTGAGAATTAGAAATGTAAAACATAAAAAAGAAATCTTAGAAAGTTGTGCTAATGTAATAGATAGCCCTGAAAACTATAAAGGAAAATGGCAACAATTATTTGAAAATAATAATCCAATATATATAGAAATAGGCTCAGGGAAATGTCACTTTATTATTGAAAATGCAAAAAGATATCCAAATATAAACTTTATTGGAATTGAAAGAATTGACAGTGTTTTAGCACTTGGTATTAGAGATATTGATAGTCTACCTAATAACTTAGCACTTATGAATTATGATGCCGAAAAAATAGAACAAATATTTCAAAAAGAAGTTGATAAAATATATTTAAACTTTTCTGACCCATGGCCAAAAGATAGGCATGCCAAAAGGAGATTAACAAGTCCAATATTTTTAAATAAATATGAAAACATATTTAAGAATAGTAAAAGTATTGAACTAAAAACTGATAACAGACAATTATTTGAATATTCTATTATTCAATTTGTAAATCAAAAATATCTAATAGATGATATATCATTAGATTTGCATAAATGTGTAAATAATGATAATATAATGACAGAGTATGAACAAAAATTTTCAAAAAAAGGATATAATATTTTTATGATAAAAGTATCTAAAAAATGAAAAAAAGTTTCTATTTTAATAAATGTTTGATATAATAAGAGGTGGAAAATGAAAAAAATATTTTTCCTATTAATACTTGTTTTATTATTTATGACTGGGTGTAGTTACAATATAAGTAAAATTGATAATGACAAGTTAATAGATATGGTTATGAAAGAAAAAAGTAAATCAACAAATACAGCTTTGAAAGGCTATAAAATATATTTACCTAGTAGTATGACAATGATAGACGATATAAATAATAATAATGTCTTATATTCAAATGGAAATAAGTATTATTTATATGTTGATTTAATTAGTTATTATAACAAAACAGAAAATAGTTATAAAATAAATGAAGATAAAGAATCATTTTATTCTAAAATATTAGATTATAATGGTAAAAAAGGTTATATTTTAATAACAAGAATAGAAAAGGATTATTTTATTGAAGTTATGTATAATTATTCTAAAATTGAAGTAATAGCAAAAGATTATAAATCTGCTATTGCAAACTCAATGATAATATTAAAGAGCATCAAGTTTAATGATAAAGTAATAGAAACATTGATAGGAAAAAATGTATTAAAGTATGATGAAGAAGAGTTTAATTTACTTGGACCTTCAAAAGAAACAATTGATTTTTTACAAGAATATAAAGATGTAGATAATGAATTGAATAATGAAGAAGAAAAAGAAATTGAAATATCAGATAATTAAGAGGTGAAGAAATGGGACTATTAAGTAAAATAAAGAGTGCTTTATTTGAAGAAGAACAAGAAGAACCAGCAATAGCAAAAAAAATTGATGTTGAAAAATCAATAGAAGAAGACAAAGTACCAATAAAACATTATGAAGATGATACAATATCTACTTTTGATCATCCAAGAGAAGAAAAAAGAACAACACCAGTAATTTTTGATGTTGAGGATTTTATTGAAGAACCAAAAGAACCCGTTTATGAAAAACCAAAACATGAAAATAAGATGATTTACGGTGGGTATGAAACAAAAAAAGAAGAAAAAATAATATCAGAAGAAAAATTTGTGCCAACACCAGTTATTTCACCAGTATATGGAATTTTAGATAAAAACTATATTCCTGAAAAACCTAAAAAAGTAGAAAGAAAATCTTTGGATAGTTTATTTGCAGATGAAAGAAAAGAAAGTATTGATATTGAATCTGTAAGAAGAAAAGCTTATGGTGATATTGTACAGCCAAAAGAAGAACAGGAAATTATTGAAGAACCAGAAGAAGAAAATAGTTTATTATATGAAATGCAAACATTAGAAGATAAACCAGGAATAGAAAAAATTTCTCTTGGAGATGCAGAAGAATACTTTGAAGATCTTGGATTAGAATATGATGTAGATTATACTGATTTAGCAAAAGAAAAAATGACAAGAGCAAAGAAAAATAAACAGTTAACAAAAGAAGTAGAAGAAACAATTCAAGAAGATGAGTTAGTTGAAGAAACTAATGATGAAATTCCAGAAGAAAAAAACTTATATGATTTAATAGACATGATGTATGATAATAAAGAATAAGGAGTGATAAAAAATGGATTATAATCAATTTCTAATAACAATACTTTTAGTATTAAGTTCAGTTTTAGTAATATTCTTAATAATTATAAGCATAAAATTATTAATAACAACAGGAAAGTTGAACATAATATTAAAAGATGTTGAAACAAAACTAAAAAGTGTCAATGGTATATTTAATACTATTGATAATGTGACTGATGCTGTTTCAACAGTAAGTGATGCATTAATTAGTAAAATATTGGGTCTTATAGAAACAGTATTTTCAAAAAAGAAAAAAGAAAACGAAGAAAGTGAGGAATTATAATGAGTAAGAAAAGTGGTTTAGGAAAGTTATTATTAGGTATTGGAGCAGGTATAGGATTGGGATTTTTGTTTGCACCAGAAAAAGGTAGTGAAACAAGAAAGGCACTAAAAACAAAATTTGATGAGTTAGTAGCTAAAGTTAAAGAATTAGATCCAAATGATGTAAAAGAATCAATTGAAACAAAAATTGAAGAAATAAAAAATGAGCTACAAGATTTGGATAAAGAAAAAGTATTAGCAATAGCAAAAGAAAAAAGTGAAGATATTAAAGATAAAATTGAAGATCTTTATGAATTAGCAAAAGAAAAAGCTACACCAGTAGTAGAAGAAGCAGTTGATGGATTAAGAAAAAGTGCTATAAAGGTTACTAAAGAAGTATTAAATAAATTAGAAAAAGAAAAATAGTATTATAAAACGAGAATTTCTCGTTTTTTTATATAAAATTAAGAAAAAAATAAAAATATGGCTAATAATATAATGAGTACAATTATAGTACTTTTTTATTTGGAGGCAATTATGAATGAATTAATAATAAAAGATAATATGAAAGTAGAAGATATGATATACACAATTAGGGATAATAGATAATGTTAGATAGCAATTTAGTAAAATTATATCAATGTAAAAATGGAACAAAAGAGATAAATTAGAATGTAAGAAGAAATATTGATAAATTTCCCAATAGATATTATTTTCAATTAACAATGGAAGAATTATATATTTTAAACCAGTCACAATTTGTGACCAGTTCTGATAATTTGAAACATTCAAGTACCTTACCATATGTATTTACAGAACAAGGAATAGCAATGCTAGCAACGGTATTAAAAACAAAAGCAGCTTCAAAAATAAGTATCAGAATAATGGATGCTTTTGTAGCGATGAAGCATATTATATCAAATGGATTATTATCAAATACAATAGAATATAAACTACTAGATCATGATAGATTTATAATAATAGATAAAAATATTTTATATCATTGTGGAGCAAGTTTTAAAGACTTAGGAAAGAAATGTTTTGGAATAAACAAAATTGAAGATAAAGAATATCTTAATAAATATATGAAATAAGTAATTTTATGTTTGCCATTTTTCTTTACTATTGGTGATTTTTTTGATATAATCTTACCAGTTGAGGTGGTAGATATGAAAATACCAACAGTTTGTATTGTAGGTAGACCAAATGTAGGTAAAAGTACAATATTTAATAAATTAGTAGGAAAGAAAATATCAATTATTGAAGATACTCCTGGGGTAACTAGAGATAGAATTTATGGTTTAGTTAATTATAAAAACTGTCAATTTAATCTTATTGATACTGGTGGAATAGATGTATCAAAAGAAATATTTAATGATGAGATAAAAGTTCAAGTTGAAATTGGTATTTTAGAAGCAGATAAGATAATTTTTGTGGTAGATGGAAAAGAAGGATTAACTTCTAATGATTTTGCAGTTAGAGATATGCTTAGAAAATCTAATAAAGAAGTCATTGTTGCAATAAATAAAACTGATAGTGATCAAAGCAAAAAGTATCTTTATGATTTCTATGAATTAGGTTTTGATTCTTATATTGAAGTAAGTGGAGAACATAATTTAGGTATAGCAGATTTATTAGATGAAGTAATTGAAGGATTAGGAAAAAAGCAAGTAGAAGAACAAGAAACAACAAAAATATGTGTTATTGGCAGACCGAATGTAGGTAAAAGTAGTTTAGTAAATGCTTTACTTAATGAAGATAGAGTAATAGTAAGTGATGTAGCAGGAACCACTCGTGACGCAGTAGATATAGATTTTACTTATAATAAAGAAGAGTATATTTTAATAGATACAGCGGGTATGAGAAAAAAAGGAAAAGTATTTGAAGCAATTGAAAAATACAGTTTATTAAGAAGCATGAGAGCAATAGATAGAGCAGATATTTGTTTATTAGTTATTAATAGAGAAGAAGGAATACTTGAACATGATAAACATATAGCAGGTTATGCATTAGAATCTGGAAAAGGAATAATATTAGTAGTAAACAAATGGGACACTGTTGAAGATAAAGATAATGATATAAAAGAGTTTACGAAGAAATTAAGATATGAGTTTCAATTTTTATCTTATGCTCCAATTGTATTTACATCAGCATTAACTAAAAAAAGAATTCATACAATAATGCCCCAAGTAGAAAAAGTAAAACAAAATATAGAAAAAAAAGTGAAAACAAATTTATTAAATAATATGATAGCAGAAGCATATGATTTAAATCCTGCCCCTTCTTATAAAGGAAAGAGATTAAGAATAAGTTATTGTTATCAATCTGGTGTTAAACCTCCTAAATTTACATTTCATGTAAATAATAAAGAGTTGATACATTTTTCATATGAGAGATATTTAGAAAATAAAATAAGAGAGAACTTTGATTTTACTGGAACACCAATACAATTAGAATTTAAAAATAAAAATGATATTTTATAAAAAAGATAAAAACTTTAAAAAATAAATATTCAAAAGAAAATAAAAGTAAAAATAAGAAAAGAGTCTATAAAAAATAATAATTTATAGATTTTTTTTGTATTAAAATCTTCTTTTTTATGATTTGCATAACTTTATAATAATGTA
>CAZCLV010000037.1:0-8069 GCA_964499645.1 uncultured Mycoplasma sp. | reverse complement strand
TATCAAAGATTAGAACAAAGAACTAATTATGATATTGAAATGATGTTAGAAACAGGTTTTTGTAGTGGAATAGAAAATTATTCTAGACAACTTGGTGGAAGAAAAGAAGGAGAAACTCCAACAACATTAATAGATTTCTTTCCAAAGGATTTTCTGTTAATAATAGATGAATCACATGTAACTTTACCACAAGTACGTGGAATGTATAATGGAGACCGTGCACGTAAACAAACATTAGTTGATTATGGATTTCGTCTTCCTAGTGCTCTTGATAATAGACCTCTTAAATTTGATGAATTTGAAAAAAAATTAAATCAAGTAATTTACGTAAGTGCTACTCCTGGAGATTATGAATTAGAATTATCAGAAAATGTAGTTAGTCAAATAATTAGACCGACAGGACTTTTAGATCCTACTATTGAAGTAAGAAAAACATTTGGACAAATAGATGATTTAATTAGCGAAATTAAAGATAGAATATCTAAAAATGAAAGAGTTTTAATTACAACACTTACTATTAGGATGTCAGAAGAATTAACTTCATATTTAAAAGCCCTAGATATTAAAGTTGCTTATTTACATAGTGAAGTAAAAACACTTGATAGATTAAAAATAATTAGACAACTTCGTTTAGGAGAGTTTGATTGTATTGTTGGTATAAACCTACTTCGTGAAGGATTAGATATTCCAGAAGTAAGTTTAATAGCAATATTAGATGCAGATAAAGAAGGATTTTTAAGAAGTCATCGTAGTTTAATTCAAACAATTGGAAGATGTGCTAGAAACGAACATGGACATGTTATTATGTATGCTGATAATATAACAGAAAGTATGAAACTTGCTATTGAAGAAACAAAAAGAAGAAGAAATATTCAAAACACATACAATATTGAACATGGAATAGTGCCCAAAACAATTAACAAAGAGATTAGACAGTTAATATCTAATATTGATGCTACAAAACTTGAAACATCCTCTAAAAATGATATAATTGATATAGACAAACTTGAAAAAGAAATGAAAATTGCTGCTAAAAATCTAGAATTTGAAAGAGCAATGGAACTTCGTGATATTTTATTTGAATTAAAATCAAAATAGGAGGATATATGGCTAAGAAAAAATTAAAAAAAACAGCAAAGAGATTTTTTAGAGTAGTTTTTTTAGTAGTTCTAATATTTATTGCTTGTGAAATAGGTAGTTATTATATTACTTTAAATAAAAAAATGATTCCAATAGAAACACATAAAAATAAATATTATAATGCTAATGATTTTGGAATAGTAATTAAGACCAGTGAATTTGATTTTGATAATGACGGTATTGATGATTATAGTGATATTTTACTTGGAGCTCAAAAAGAAAGAGATATTAACCCAAAGTATGTTAATAAATATTATGCTGGAGGGTACCCTCCTGGAAATGAAGGCGTATGTACAGATACAATATGGAGAGCTTTAAGCGAAGCAGGATATAATTTAAAAGGAATGATTTCTATTGATGTAAAAATTGATCAAGAAGACAATGATGGTAAAAAATATAAAATAGAAATTCGTGATGACAATATTGATTTTAGAAGAGTATCTAATCAAGAAATATTTTTAAAAAGTTATGCTGAAAGTTTATCAACAGATATATATGATGTTACTGAATTTATGCCTGGAGATATTGTCACATTTAATGATTCAGAACATATTGCTATAATATCTGATAAAAAAAATGCAAATGGAGTTCCTTATTTAATTCAAAATAGTGATCCAGAACAAACTGAGAAAGAAGAAGATGTTTTAGAAATTACTGATATGACAGTAACAGGACATTATAGATTTACTTATTCAAGAGATATTCAAAGATTAATGGATAAAATATAAAATAAAAGATTATTCTTTTATTTTTTTTGTTAAAAATTACCTATGTATAAAACTAGTAAAAAGTGTTATAATATAACCCAGGTGATTTTTATGGATAAGATAATAATTAAAGGAGCAAGAGAAAACAACTTAAAAAATATAGATATTGAACTTCCAAAAAATAAATTAATAGTTATGACAGGAGTATCAGGAAGCGGCAAAAGTAGCTTAGCATTTGATACTTTATATGCTGAAGGAGAAAGAAGATATTTAGAAAGTTTAAATTCTTATGCAAGACAATTCTTAGGTAATTTTGAAAAACCAGATGTTGATAGTATTGAAGGATTAAGTCCTACTATTGCAATTGATCAAAAAACTACAAGTAAGAATCCTCGTAGTACAGTAGGAACAGTAACGGAAATATATGATTATTTTCGTCTTTTATATTCTAAAATTGGAATTCCATATTGTCCTATTCACAATATTCCAATTCAAAGACAAACTATTGAAGAAATGACAAATAAAGTTTTATGTTTAGAAGAAAATACTAAAATAGTTATATTATCTCCAGTAATACATGGATCAAAAGGAAGTTATAAAGAATTATTTGATGATTTAAGAAAAGATGGCTATGTAAGAATAGAAATAGATGAAAAGATGTTTGATTTAAGTGAAGAAATTGACTTAGATAAAAATAAAAAACATAATATTAATATTGTAATTGACAGATTAATTGTAAAAGAGGATATTAAATCTAGATTATATGAATCTATTGAAATAGCAACTAAACTAAGTAAAGGAAAAGTAGTAATTGATGTAATTGGCAAAGAAAAATTAATTTTTTCTGAAAACTTTGCATGTCCTAAGTGCAATTTTTCATTACCTGAACTTGAACCTAGAATATTTAGTTTTAATGCCCCTTATGGAGCTTGTCCTGATTGCAAAGGATTAGGAATAAAACAAATGATTGACCCTGATTTATTAATACCAGATAAAAATAAAAGTATTATTGATGGGGGAATAGTAACACTAGGGGACGATGTTGATTCAATGACATTTAAAACTTTAGAAAGTGTTTGTAAACATTATAAAATAGATTTATCTAAACCAATAAAAAAACTAAAAAAAGAAGAACTAGATATTGTTTTATATGGAAATAATGAAAAAATTAAAATTAACTTTTTAACAAGAAGTGGTAATACTATAAATAATAATACAAACTTTGAAGGTATTATTAACAATCTTGAAAGAAGATATTTAGAAACAACGAGTGAATGGATAAGGGATTGGATAGAAAAGTTTATGATAGAACTACCTTGTCCTACTTGTAATGGATCAAGATTAAAAGATGAAATTTTATGTGTAAAAGTTGGAAAATTAAATATATATGAATTGACATGTTTAAGTATTAAAGATAGTTATAAGTATTTAACTGAACTAAAACTTAATAAAGAACAAGAACAAATAGCAAGTTTATTAATAAAAGAAATTAAGAGTCGTCTATCATTTTTAATAAATGTTGGATTAGATTATTTAACATTAAATCGTAATGCAGGTACTTTATCTGGTGGAGAATCACAAAGAATTAGATTAGCAACTCAAGTTGGTACCACTTTAACAGGAGTACTATATGTTTTAGATGAACCAAGTATTGGACTTCATCAAAGAGATAATGATAAATTAATTGATACAATGATTAGAATGAGAGATTTAGGAAATACTCTCGTTGTTGTAGAACATGATATTGATACAATGAAAAGAAGTGATTTTCTAGTAGATATTGGTCCTTATGCAGGTGATAAAGGTGGCTATGTAATGGCAAGTGGAACCCCAGAAGAAGTTGCAAAGGTGGAAAATAGTATTACTGGTCAATATTTAAGTGGCAAAAAATGTATTGAAGTTCCAAAAATCAGAAGAAAAGGAACTGGAAAGTACATAGAAGTCATTGGTGCTAAGGAAAACAACTTGAAAGATATAGACATTAAATTTCCACTAGGGACATTTACTTGTGTAACAGGAGTATCAGGAAGTGGTAAAAGTACATTAATAAATGAAATATTATATAAAGCAGTATCTAATAAAATATATAAATCAAAAGATAAACCAGGGAAGCATAAAGAAATTAAAGGATTAGAAAATGTAGATAAGGTTGTTCACATATCTCAATCTCCAATAGGAAGAACCCCAAGAAGTAATCCCGCTACTTATACTGGTGTATTTGATGATATAAGAGATCTATTTGCATCTACAAAAGAAGCAAAAATACTTGGATATGATAAAAGTAGATTTTCGTTCAATGTAAAAGGTGGAAGATGTGAAGCATGCCGTGGAGATGGCGTAAAAAAAATAGAAATGCATTTCTTGCCAGATGTATATGTACCTTGTAGTGTGTGTGGAGGAAAAAGATATAATACTGAAAGCTTAAAAATAAAATATAAAGGCAAAAACATATATGAAGTACTTGATATGCGCGTTAGTGAAGCTTTAGACTTCTTTACTAACTTACCTAAAATAGAACATAAATTACAAGTATTAAATGAAGTAGGACTTGGTTATATAAAACTTGGACAAAGTGCTACCACTTTATCAGGTGGAGAAGCAAGTAGAATAAAACTTGCCAAAGAATTACAAAAAAAGCCAACAGGTAAAGCAGTATTTATTATGGACGAACCAACAACTGGACTGCACTCTTATGATATAGAAAACTTACTTGCAATTATAAAGAAAATAGTAGATAATAAAGATAGTGTAATAGTAATAGAACATAATCTTGATATGATTAAAGTTGCGGATTACATAATAGATCTTGGACCAGAGGGTGGAGATAATGGTGGAACTATTGTTGCCTGTGGAACTCCAGAAGAAATAATTAAAGTAAAAGAATCATACACAGGACAATATTTAAAGAAATTACTATAACCTGGAGGTCTTATGTTAAAACGGATAATATTTGATTTAGATAACACACTTATTATGTGGAAAGATGAATACATTATTGGAGTAAAAGAAGCTGCTAAACGTTCAAATGTAAAAATTAATTGTGAACAAGTAGATGAAGTTATTGATGCTACTGATACAAGACATAAAAAAATATCAAAAAAGAAATTGTTACATGATATTAATAAATTATGTAATTTAAATTTAAAAATGGATTTTGTTGATAATTTAATAAATATTCAAAAAACATTTGCAGAACCAAATGAAGAAATAATAAAAACAATTGAATATTTAAGTAAGAAATATGAACTAGTTGTTTTAACAAATTATTTTACAGAAGTTCAAAAAGGAAGATTAGAAAAAGCTAGAATATTAAAATATTTTAAAGATGTTTATGGTGGAGATATATATACTAAACCAAATCCTAGAAGTTATAAAAATGCATGTGGTAAACATAAAAAAGAAGAGTGTCTTATGGTTGGAGATAGCTATAAATATGATATTGAAGGATCTTTAAAATTTGGACTAAAGGTAATTGGAGTGGAAACAAAAAAATTACCAGATAGTGATAAATATAAAAAAATAAAAGATGTAACAGAATTAAGTAAAATTTTATAGGAGGGATTATATGAATCCAGTATTAATTGATTTAGGTTTTATTCAAATTTATTGGTATTCTCTTACTATGTTAATAGCAATTTTAACAGGTTCATATTTGTTTTATAGGCAATTAAAAAAGCAAAACTTTTCTGATGATTTTATAATAAATTTACTTTTTTATGCAATAATTTTTGGTATAATAGGAGCAAGGGTTTATTATGTAATATTTAATTTAAGTTATTATATAGAATACCCAATAGAAATATTTGAAGTGTGGAACGGTGGTTTAGCAATACATGGTGCCATACTAGGAGGATTTTTATTTCTTCTTTATTATTGCAAAAAACATAGTATTAATTTATTAAAAATTACTGATTGTGCAGCAGTGTCAGTAATAATATCACAAGCAATTGGAAGATGGGGTAATTTTTTTAATCAAGAAGCTCATGGAGGAATAACTACATTAGCAAATTTAAAAAAACAATTAATTCCAAACTTTATAATAAAAGGAATGAATATAAATAATAATTATTATATTCCAACATTTTATTATGAATCAATATGGAATATATTAGGTTTTATTTTCTTAATAATAATAAAAAAATATTATAAAAAACTTAAAATAGGTCAACTTACAGGAATATATTTTATGTGGTATTCCTTAGGAAGATTTTTTATAGAATCAATGCGTACAGATAGTTTAATGTTGGGAAATATAAGAATGGCAATGTTAATATCAATATTATTATTTATTATTGGAGCAGTATTGGTATTTTATAAAAGAAAAGATACTAGAGTTAAAAGATTAAAAGAAAAAGGTGAAGTAAAATGAAAAAATATGATGTAATAGTAGTAGGAGCAGGACCAGCAGGTATAACAGCAGCAATTTATTTAAAAAGAGCAAATCTAGATTGTTTAATAATAGAAAAAAATGCACCAGGTGGGCAAATATTAAATACATCAACAATTGAAAATTATCCAGGATTTGTTCAAATAACAGGACCAGATTTAGCAATGAAATTTTATGAACAAATTACTAATCTTGATATTCCATATCAATATGGAGAAGTAAAAGAAATAATTGATGAAAAAGAATACAAAATAGTAAAAACAGAAAAAGAAGAGTATAAAGCAAAAGCTGTTATCTTAGCACTTGGTAAAAAGCCTAAATCATTGAAAAAAGGTAATAGTGAAAAATTAATTGGAAAAGGAATTAGTTTTTGTGCTTTATGCGATGGATCATTATATAAAAATCAACCTGTTGCCATAGTGGGTGGAGGAAATAGTGCTTTAGAAGAATCACTTTATTTAGCAGATATATGTAGTGAAGTTTCAATTATATATCGTGGTGATGATTTAAGAGGAGACGAAATACTAGTAGATAGAATAAAAGAAAAAGATAATATTAAAGTTATATATAATTCACAAATTACTGAATTTAATGAAAAAGATGGAGTTCTAGATTCAATAGATATAGATAAAAAAGGTAAATTAGTTAATTTAAAAGTTAAAGCATGCTTTGTATTTATTGGATATGAACCTGCTACTACTTTTTTACAAAATTTAGAAATTACTGATAAATTAGGTTATATCGAAGTAAATGAAAAAATGGAAACAAAAATTAAAGGAATTTATGCTTGTGGAGATACAGTAAAGAAAGAAGCATATCAAATTGTTACTGCTGTAGCTGATGGTGCTAATGCAGCAGTGGCATGTTTAAAAAAACTAAGTTAAGAGGTGAAATAATGAAACTAAATAATCATGGATGGGGACTTATGGCATTTTTAATTACCATATTAGTTTTATTAATTATATTCTTTATTGCTATAAGTAAAATACAAGGTTTTTAAAAAAATGTTTACAAAATGTAAAAAATAATATATAATTTATGCAAAGCAAAGAAAAAGAGGAGTAAATTACAAAAAATTAAAGAGAGTTAGTGATTGGTGAAAACTAATATTTGATGTAATTGAAGGTTACTTTTGAGCTGAGAAATCCGTTAGTATGCGTTAAATACATGAGGTATATTATTTAATATACAAATTAAGGTGGTACCACGTAATATCACGTCCTTATATAGGGACGTTTTTTTATTAAAAAAAGGAGAAGATAACATGTTAGATAAAAAATATAATCCAGAGGAAGTTGAAAAAAACAAGTATAAAACTTGGTTAGATAATGATTATTTTAAATGTGGAAATAATAAAAAAGAACCATTTTGTATAGTTATTCCACCTCCAAATATAACTGGTAAACTACATTTAGGACATGCATGGGATACAACATTACAAGATATTATTATTCGTTACAAAAGAATGCAAGGATATGATGCTTTGTGGTTACCAGGAATGGATCATGCAGGAATTGCAACACAAGCAAAAGTAGATCAAAAACTAAAAAGCCAAGGTATTAATCCAAGAAGTATGGATAGAGAAGAATGGCTTAAAGTTGCATGGGATTGGAAAAATGAATATGCAGAAAACATCCATCAACAATGGACTAAAATGGGGCTTAGTTTAGATTATTCAAAAGAAAGATTTACTCTTGATGAAGGACTTAATAAAGCAGTTAATAAAGTATTCATTGAATTATACAATAAAGGTTTAATTTATCGTGGAGAAAGAATAATAAATTGGGATCCACAAGCAATGACAGCTCTTTCTAATGAAGAAGTTATCTATAAAG
>CAZCLV010000036.1:0-8341 GCA_964499645.1 uncultured Mycoplasma sp. | reverse complement strand
GAAATAAAAGAAATAACGAAATAGTACTTGCAAAATAATAAAAAATTTGCTACAATACTATGGAAATTATTAACTATGACCAAATGGTTATGGCGAAAGGAGAAGAATATGAAAAAAGGTATTCATAAAGAATTAGTAGATACAACATTTATATGTGCATGTGGAGAAAGCTTTGTTTTAAAATCAACTGGTGGAGAAAAACACCTTGATATTTGTTCAAAATGCCATCCATTTTATACAGGTAAACAAGGATCTGCAACATTAACAGGAAATGTTGAAAAGTTTAATAAGAAATACGGATTAAAAAAAGCAAACTAATTTATTAATTAGTTTTTTTTATGTAAAAATTATGATATAATTTATTTATAAGGAGATAGTGTATGGATAATAATAATTCTATAAGACCTACTTATGACTATGCAAGATATATAAAAGAAACAATAAAAGATGAAAACTTCGTTGGTAAAGTTGCAGTAAAAGAGTTACCAAAAATAAATAATGATAAAAATAATGCTTTTGCTCCAATAATACTAGTATTATATATGAATAAAGAATATGTAGTATTTATATCAGATTTAAAAGATAAAAGTGCAAAAGTTTTAGAAACCACTAATTTTGAAAATTGGCGCTTTGCAAATAAGCAAATGATTTCACTAAAAGATGCACGTGAAATAGGAAAAACATATTTAAATGAATTAGAAGAAACAAACAGAAAGAGAGGAATAAGATAAATGAAAATAGGATTAGCAGCAGATCATAGAGGATACAAATTAAAAGAAAAGATTAAAGTTTTTTTACAAGAAAAAGGGTATGAAATAGAAGATTATGGAACAGAAAACTTTGAACGAGTAGACTATCCAATTTATGCTCAAAAACTATGTAAAGATATAATAGAAAATCAAGTTGATTTAGGAATTGCAGTATGTGGCACAGGAATAGGAATGTCTATTGCATGTAATAAAGTAAAAGGAATATATTGCGCAAAAGTTAATTCAATAAAAGAATCAAAACTATCAAGACAACATAACAATGCCAATGTACTAGCAATAAAAGGAACAATGTGCTTTATTAAAGCAAAAATAATAGTTAAAAAATTCTTAAAAGAAACCTTACTTGAAGATGAAGTTTATCAAAGAAGAATAAATCAAATAAAAAAAATAGAAAATAAAAAATAATATGACAGTAAAAACAATACTATATTTATTTGTAACAATATTTGTTATCATATCTTTAGATTCTTTAAATATAAATCAAATATTTAAAAAAAATAAAATATTTCAAGCAAGATTATTCAATTTCTTTTTAGCACTTTCAATAATATATTTAGTAACAAACTTATTATATGATTTTGCAATATCAACAAAAATAATTTAAATTATGAATAAAAACCTCATTAAATGTAAAAACTTTTAATGAGGTGATTTTTATATGGTTAAGAAAAAATTCAAACCATTTGTTATTCCAACTTTTTTTGTATTATTATTAGTGGCATTTACTATGATAACTTTCTTATTATCAAAAGCATTAAAGAATGGAGATGTTCCAGAAGAAAACTATCTTTATGTTTCTTATGAAATATTAATGGATAATTCAGTACCTGTTATAAGTACAGATGAAAGTAAAGTTATTAGACCTTATGATGATGAAACTGTAAAAATAGGTAAAACATATTATGATTATAAGAATGAAGAAAATCAAAGTAATTCAATAATATATTATGAAAATACTTATATTCAAAACCTTGGAGTAGATTATACATGTGATAGAGTATTTAATGTTATGTCTATATTACCAGGAACAGTATTATCTGTTACAGAAGATGATATTACAGGTAAAACAATTAAAATAAGACATGATAATGATATTATAGCAACATATCAAAGCTTAAGCGAAATAATAGTAAAAGCAAATGATAAAGTAGGACAAGGTGAAATAATAGGAAAAAGTGGAACTAATCAAATAAGCAATGAACTTGGTAATCATTTACATTTTGAACTATTTTATAAAGATGAAATAGTAAATCCAGAAGAATATCTTAATAAATCTATTGGAGAACTTTAATTATGTTTAAAAAAGATATTGGAATAGATTTAGGAACAGTAAATATCCTGATTTTTGTTAAAGGAGAAGGAATTGTATTAAGTGAACCAAGTGTAGTAGTTATTGATGAAGATACAAAAAGACCAATTGCATTTGGAAAAGAAGCAGATGAAATGCTAGGAAGAACTCCTGGAAAAATAAAAGTTGTAAAACCAATGAAAGATGGAGTTATAGCAGATTTTGAAGTAACAGAAATGTTATTAGACTATTTACTAAAAAAAATAAATATAAAAGGAAGTTTAGTAAAACCTAGAATAATAATTTGTTGTCCATCAAATATTACAGAGGTAGAAAAAAGCGCGATAAAAGATGCTGCTGAAAGAACAGGAGCAAAAAGAGTGTTTATAGAAGAAGAACCAAAAGTAGCGGCTATTGGGGCAGGAATAGATATATCTAAGCCAGTGGGTAATATGGTAGTAGATATTGGAGGAGGAACAACAGATATAGCAGTTCTTTCTTTAGGAAACATAGTTACAAGTGCTTCAATTAAAACAGCAGGTAATGCTTTTGATGAAGATATAATTAACTATGTAAAGAATAAACATAAATTGTTAATTGGAGAAAAAACAGCAGAAAAAATTAAAATAAATATTGGTACAGTAAAAAATGGAAATAAAAAAGATAAGATGGATGTTAGAGGAAGAGATTTATTAGGTAGCCTTCCAAAAACAATTACTGTTACTAGTGAAGAAATAGAAGAATCATTAAGGGATAGTATAAATAAAATAATTGAAATGATAAAAGTAGTTTTAGAACAAACTCCACCAGAGTTATCTGCTGATATAATTGAAAATGGAATAGTTTTAACAGGTGGAGGAGCTATGTTAAAAGATTTACCACAACTACTAGAAGAAAAATTAAGTGTTCCAGTGTTTATTGCAGAAGAACCATTAACATGTGTTGCAGGTGGTACAGGAGTATTATTAGATAAATTACATTATATTGATTAATTTAAATTTTTTGTGCTATAATTAACCTAAGGTGGTAGTAATATGTTAGATTTAAGTAATATTTATAATGTTTTAATAGCAGTATTTTCATGTTTGATTTTTACATTATTAGTAATATTTTATGTAAAAAAAATTGCAATTCATATTGGAGCATTAGATATACCAGATGCTAGAAAAGTTCATACCAAACCAATGCCAAGATTAGGTGGTTTAGGAATATTCTTAGGTTTCCTATTTGGATATATGCTGTTTGGAAAACATAGCATTCAGATGAATTCCATTTTAATTGGTGGTTTTATTGTTATACTTGTTGGAGTAATTGATGACATAAAACCATTAGAAGCTAAAACAAAGCTTATAGGACAAATTTTAGCAGCTTGTGTTGTAATATTTTATGGAAATATTATTTTAGATAAAATAACTTTATTTGGACAAATATGGAATTTAGGATTTTTTGCATATCCTATTACTTTATTGTTTATAGTTGCATGCATTAATATTATAAACTTAATAGATGGTTTAGATGGATTATCTGGTGGAACAAGTGCTATATTTTATTTGACTATATGTATAATTTCGTTTATTACTCCTGGAGCAATAACACTTGCCTTTACATTGGCAATTATTATGTTAGGATCAACATTAGGATTTTTATATCATAACTTTTATCCAGCAAAAATATTTGCAGGAGATTCTGGTTCAATGTTTCAAGGTTTTATGATAGCAGTTATATCTTTATTAGGATTTAAAACAACAGCAGTTATATCATTTTTTGTACCAATATTAATATTGGGCATTCCAATACTTGATACATTATTTGCAATTATAAGAAGATTAATAAAAAAACAACCAATCTATTTACCAGATAAATGTCATTTACATCATCAATTATTAAAATTAGGGCTTTCTCATAAAAATACAGTACTTGCTATATATGCAATGAATATATTATTTTCTGCTGCATCAATAGTATTTGTATTAAAAAATAGAAACTTAGGTATTTGTATGTATGTAATAATATTTGTATTAATAGTATGGATAGTAACAAAAACAAGTATAATCTCTGAAAGAAAAAATGAAAAAAAGATTGTAAATATACAACCTACTAAAAAGAAAGTAAAAGATAAACTAAATAAATAGTTAACTATTTATTTTTTTTTGACCTCTATGGTAAAATAAAACTGGAAAATATTTCCAATTTGCGTTTTAATTGCGTGAAAAACATTTGAAATAAAATATAATAAAAAAGGGTAGTGAAGTAGTATGAAAGATTTTTGTAAATGGCTAGGAGTTAATGAAAAAGTTGCAAAAATTGTCGTTTGGGTGTTTATAATAATGTGTATGCTTATTATATTTAACACAGCTTTTGAGAGTCTGGGAATTCCTTATTATAAATTAACTGTTGAAAATTTGTCAAAGATTAGTTATCCAAAAGTTTTTGAGTATGTATTATCTTGGATTCTAGTGTTGTTAAGTTTTTATTCAGTAATATTTATAGTTTTTCCAATTAAAGATTTTAAACAAATATTTAAAATATCGCTAATTTATTTAGTATTAAATGTTTTAGTTACGCGCATAAGTAATTCTGCAATTGCAAATATATTTATAATAATATTTATTTTGGGATTTTGTTTTATATATTCAAAAAAGAATTGGAAATATATTATATATGGCGCATTAAGTTATGCCTTCACTATTGGAGTTCAATTTACATGTTATTTATATAAAGCTAGATTTCTAAATTTTGATAAAATAAGCTATTTAAATAAATTCCTTACCTCATTTGATTATTTTATATTTATGTTAATAATTATTTTAATAAAGGAAAAAATTACAAAAAAGTGGGGTGAAAAATAATGGGAACATGTATTCTATGGTGGCCTTCTTTCAAGAAGGAAACTAAGCTTGCAAAGAGTTTGGCAA
This sequence comes from uncultured Mycoplasma sp., assembly GCA_964499645.1. Classification (GTDB taxonomy): domain Bacteria; phylum Bacillota_I; class Bacilli_A; order RF39; family UBA660; genus CAG-611. Next base: position 3,368 of record CAZCLV010000036.1, on the reverse strand, counting down.
AAAGATTAGCTAGTTTAGCAAAATAGTTAATTGAATAGTTAAAGGGCCCTTAGCTATTCAAAAAAAGGTGGTAGTATGGATAAAAATAATAATATAAATAAAACAAAAAAGAAGAAAAGAAAAAATGGTATCTGGTTTTCTAATAGTGCAACTATTGATAATTTTGCACAAGCTAATGCAGAAAAACTGCAACAAAAGTTAGAAAACATAATTTTTTATGGTATAACAATACCAATTCAATTAATTCAAACAGTTGGTGTAGTAGTACTTGCAATAGTAAATGACGCATTTCCTGAATTATCGTTCTTTCTAATTGGATTTTTCTTTACTAGATCCATTTTAGGAGAAACATATCATTTGAATTCCACTGTAATGTGTACAACATTTACTTGGGCATCATTCTTTATTATTACAGCACTTATTCCAAGCATTTATATTAGTGTATTTTTATGCATAATACTTGGCTGTTTAATGTCATTATACATGAATTATATAGTAGTAAGAGAAGCAGAAAAATGCCAAAAAGATTAGGAACATTATATTTATCATCTCATAAAGATGATTTGTTAAAATTATGTGAAGAAAAACAATTAAATGAATATGAAACTGAAATAATATTAAGAATTTACTGGGGCAAACAAAGTTTAAATTTTATAGCAGATACTATGGAGTTTGACAAATATGGGAAAGAACAGAAATATTATTCTGTTAGAAGTATAAATATATTTCATAAAGAAGCATTTTTAAAATTAATGAGATAGTTTACTATCTTTTATTTAGTTAAATAACTCTTAGAAAGAGGAAGATTATGTTAAAGTTTGTAATTGTTAGCAGTAATAAAGAAAATAAAGAGAGGTTAGAAAATATTATTAATAAAGCAATGATAAGTAATGATATTTATTATGAAAATCATTATTTTTCTGCATTAAATGAAAATTTTAATCTTTTTTGTGAACAAAATTATAGTACATTTGTCTTTATTATTGATGAAATTAACTTTCCAGTTTTAAAATTATTAGAAAATATTAAGATAGTTCATAAACTTTACTCAGCATTTATAATAGTTATTAATCATAATAATAACATTACATATAATGAACCATTCTTATTAAATACAATTTGTGATATTAATTATGAAGAAAAGCTTATTTCTAACATTAAATATATAATTAATGTAACTCATGATAAAAAAGAAGCTTTTTCATTTACATACAACAATATTTTATATAGAATTCCATATAATGATATTTTATATTTTGAAAAAGAATTAAATAGTAAAAAATGTAAAATAGTATGTAAAAAAGAGACATATATTATATATAAAAGCCTAACAGAAATTCAAAAATTCTTAGATGAAAGATTTATTAAATCTCATCAAAGTACAATTATTAATAAAGAAAATATTAAATCAATAGATTTTGATAATAGTGTTATTATCTTTAGTTATAACAATAGTTGTAATTTAATATCTAGAGGTTATAAAAAGCATTTAAAAACTGCAATACAAAATAAGTACTAAAATATACCAAATAAAGAAATATTTATTAATTTAAATATTTTTTTGTTATTATAAACATGCGCGCGGCTTGTTGAAGTTAGCAGTACAAATAGAAAAGAAGGAGAGGTGTTCATATGAAAGGATTCGTTAAATGGTTCAATAATGAAAAAGGATTTGGATTTATTGAGTATATGCCTAATCAAGATGTGTTTGTACATTATTCTGCAATAAGAGCTGAAGGATATAAATCACTAAATGAAGGTGATTATGTTGAATTTGAACTTGTTGAAACTGGAAAAGGTTTACAAGCATTAGATGTTCATATAATTAAACAAACTGCAGCCACTAAATAGTGGCTTTTTTAAGCAAATAATGATATAATTTAAATAGGAGGGATGATATATGAATTTAAATATTCGTGGAGAAAAACATGATATTACAGAAGCAATGAAGAACTATGCAGAAGAAAAGTTTGAAAGATTATCTAAATATTTAGATAATAAAGATGAAGTTGTTGGAAATATATTATTTAAGATTAATGGACAAAAACAAAAATTAGAAATTACTATACCTCTAAAAAATTACACTTTAAGAGTAGAAGACGAGGGAGTAGATTTTTACTCAATTGTTGATACTTCAGTAGATAAGTTAGAAAGACAAATTGTAAAAAATAAGCACAAACTAGAAAGCAAAAAAACAAAAGATAAAGTAGATTTTGTTTTTGAATCTTTTGAAGGAATAAAAGATGAAGAAGAAAATGAAAATAAAATAGTTAAAAGAAAATATATAGAATTAAAACCAATGGATGAAGAAGAAGCAATACTACAAATGGAATTGTTAGGACATGATTTCTATATATTTAAAAATATTGATTCTGATAAAGTAGCAGTACTTTATAGAAGAAAAAACAATGATTATGGATTAATTGAGGAAGAATAAATAATTCTTCTTTTTTGTGATATACTATATTTGTAAAAAACCGAAAGGAGTAAAATCATGTTGAATAAATTTGTATTACATTCTTCTTATAAACCTACTGGTGATCAACCAGAAGCAATTGAAAAGTTAGGAAATGGCTTGAAAAATGGTTTAAAAAATCAAGTTCTATTAGGTGTTACTGGTTCTGGTAAAACATTTACTATGGCTAATGTAATTGAGCAAGTTCAAAAGCCAACTCTTATATTAGCTCATAATAAAACACTAGCGGGTCAGCTTTATAGTGAATTCAAAGAGTTATTTCCAGAAAATAGAGTAGAATATTTTGTATCTTATTATGATTATTATCAACCAGAAGCATATGTACCTTCAAGTGATACATATATTGATAAAACATCATCAATCAATGATGAAATAGATGAATTAAGACATTCTGCTACAAGTGCTTTACTTTCAAGAAATGATGTTATTGTAATAGCAAGTGTTTCTTGTATATATGGTATTGGTGAAAAAGACGAATATAAAAATAATATGTTAACTTTAAATGTTGGCGATGTGATAGATAGAAATTATGTGTTAAGAAAACTTGTTGATATGCTATATGAAAGAAATGATATTGATTTTAAACGAGGATCTTTTAGAGTTCATGGAGATATTATTGAAGTTATTCCTAATTATGAACATTCAAAAGGAATAAGAATAGAATTTTTTGGTAACGAAATAGATAGAATTAGTGAATTTGAAGTTATAACAGGAAAAATTTTGTTAGATAAAAAAACAATATCCTTATTTCCAGCAAGTCATTTTGTAACAAGCGAAGAAAACTTAAAAGATGCTGTTGTAAGAATAAAAGAAGAATTAAAAAATAGATTAGAAGAACTAAGAGAACAAAATAAATTGGTAGAAGCTCAAAGATTAGAACAAAGAACTAATT
>CAZCLV010000035.1:0-8352 GCA_964499645.1 uncultured Mycoplasma sp. | reverse complement strand
TATAATAATGTCATTTGATGAATGCCCATATTATCCATGCACATATGAATATATGAAAAATAGTGTTGAAAGAACATTAAGATGGGCAAAAAGAGGAAAAGATATTCATAATAATGAAAACCAAATGTTATTTGGAATAGTGCAAGGTGGAGAGTTTAAAGATTTAAGAAAGTATAGTGCAGAAGAAACAGTTAAAATGAATTTTGATGGTTACTCAATAGGAGGTACTTCTGTTGGTGAAGATAAAAAGACTATGTATGAAATGATAGATAATTGTATTGATTATTTACCAAAAGATAAAATTCGTTATTTAATGGGAGTTGGAGATCCAATAGATATTCTTGAAGGAGTAGAAAGAGGAATAGATATATTTGATTGTGTTTTACCGACTAGAATAGCAAGACATGGTAACGCATTTACAAGAAATGGTAAACTTAATATAAAAAACTTAAGATACAAAGAAGATTTTACTCCAATTGAAGAAGAATGTGATTGCTATGCATGTAAACATTATACAAAGGCATATATAAGGCATTTAATAACAGTAGATGAGACATTTGGACAAAGACTATTATCAATTCATAATATAAGATTCTTAACAAAATTAATGGAAGAAATAAGAGAATCAATAAAAGAAAATAGATTTATTTCTTATAAATCAAATTTTTTAGAAAAATTCAGTAAAAAATAGTTGTATTTTTTTAAAATTAAGCATATAATTTAAAAGTTCGTCAAAAAAAGGAGAGAGAAATTTATGCTTAATAAAGAAGAAATAATAGCAATAGATAATGAACTAGAGGAATTATATAAATTAAGAGTAGAAGGAAATTTTGGAATGATACAATATCATATGAAATGGACCAGTCTTTTAAAGAAAAAATCAAAATTACTAAATTTACCTACAATAATTGTAGAAAAAGTAAGTAATGTTCGTAAAATAGGGTAAAGTAATAATCTTTACTTTTTATTTTATAAAAAATATGATAAAATCTATATATTGAAGGTGATATTATGAAATTAAGTGAAAGTTTTTTCTTTACATTTAGAGAAGATTCTAAAGAAGAAGAATCAATTAGTGGAAAATTATTAACTAAAAGTGGTATGCTAAAAAAAACAAGTAGTGGAATATATACTTATTTACCACTTGGTTTAAAAGTATTAAAGAATATTGAAAACATAATTCGTGATGAGATGAATAAAAAAGGAGCATTAGAACTTTTAATGCCAAGTTTATTACCATCAGAAGTATATGAAAAAAGTGGAAGAAAAGCAAATTTTGGTAAAGATATGTTTTCTTTAAAAGATAGATTTGAAAGAGATATGGTTCTTGGACCAACTCATGAAGAACTATTTGTTGCAGCTGCTAGTTTAAAAGTAAGATCATATAAAGATCTTCCATTTAATTTATATCAAATAGCAGATAAATTTAGAGATGAACCAAGACCAAGATATGGTTTAATTAGAGTAAGAGAATTTTTTATGAAAGATGCTTATTCATTCGATAAAGATTATGAAGGATTAGAATTATCTTATAAAAAAATGTATGATGCCTATAAAAACATATTTGATCGAGTAGGATTAAATTATAGAATAGTAACTGCTGATACAGGAGTTATGGGTGGATTATTATCGGAAGAATTTCAAGCTATTACTCCAATTGGAGAAGATACATTAGTAATATGTGATAGTTGTGGATATTCTTCAAATATAGAAGTAAGCCAATGTATTAAATCGATTGAAGAATTAGAAGAAGAAAAAGAAAAAGAATTAGTAGAAACTCCAAATGCAGGTACTATTGAAGATGTATCTAAATTTTTAAACGAATCATCAAATAAATTTATAAAAACACTAATTTATAAAATAGATAATGTCTTATATGCTTGTTTAATACCCGGTGATAGAGATTTAAATGAAACAAAAGTAAGAAAATTATTAAATGCTAAAAATATTGAACTTGCTTCATTTGAAGAAGTAGAAGAAGTGACAAATGCTAAAGTAGGATTTGCCGGACCAATAGGTATAAAAATTCAAGTAATTATAGATGAATCTATTTTAAATAAACATAACTTTATAGTAGGTGCTAATAAAACAAATTATCATTATAAAAATGTAAATATTAAAGATTTTAAATATGATTTTGTTGGTGATATCAAAAATGTAAAAGAAAATGATTCATGTCCAATATGTGGAAAGCCATTATCATTTACAAAAGGTATTGAAGTAGGTAATACCTTTAAGCTTGGAGATAAATATTCAAAAAGTATGGGGTTAACTTATTTAGATAAAGATAATAAAGAACAATATGTAATAATGGGATGTTATGGAATAGGATTAGGAAGAATAATGGCTAGTATAGTAGAACAAAATAATGACGATAAAGGTATTATTTGGCCAATTAATATTGCACCATTTAAAGTAGCAATAGTTCTAATTAATAAAAATGATGAATTACAAAACAAAATTGCAACAGATCTTTATAATGAGTTGCTTGATAATAATATTACTACAATTTTAGATGATAGGGATGAAAGACCGGGAGTTAAATTTAATGATATGGATTTAATAGGAGTTCCTATTAAAATTACTGTTGGTAAAAAAGTTGTAGATGATTTAGTAGAATTAAAACTAAGAACAGAAAATGACTCAAAAGATATAAATATAAACAATATAATTACTGAAATTAATAAAATAGTTAAATAAGGACTTCATTATAGTCCTTTTTTATATGCAATAATTTTTATACTTCATATCTTATATTAGAGGTGAATTGGATGCTGGAATTTATAATTAGATATTGGATACAAATTCTTTTTGGACTAATAATAACGTTATTTTCATATTTTATTAAAGTTATTTCTAATTATAAAAAAACACTTGATGCTACTAATAAAGGAGTAATAGTAATATTAAAAACAAAAATAATTGAAAATTATAATAATTTAATAGGAAAAGAAACAATAACAATTTATGAAAGACAAACTATATCAGAGTTATATAATGTATATGAAAAGTTAGAATGCTGTGATGTAATAAAAGATCTTATGGAAAAAATTAATAGCATTCCAATAAAATAAGAGGAGGATTTATATGGATGTAATTGTAACAGAAGAACTAACAAACATTTTATTAATTAGTATTACTTTTTCAATTTTTCTAATGGCTTTAATTCAGAAATTCAAAGATTTAGCATTTATTACAAAAGGATGGCAAACATGGATTTTAAATTTAATATTTTCCTTTGCAATGGGTATTCCTTTTGCAATGAATTTTTATGGATATAGTTTAATATCTGCAGTTTGGGTAGGAGTATTTGGATTTATTGGAGCTCCTACATTATATGAAATTTTACAAAAACAAAACTTAATAACATACAAACCAAAATCAACTAGTGAAAATAGTAATTCTACGGAAAAAACAATAGAAATATCTACTGAAAACGAAATAAAAAGATCTTAAGATCTTTTTTTTCGTAAAGTAGTAAAAAATAATAGTAAAGCATTAATAATTATTATAATTAAAATAAAATAAGATATAGTAGCATATTTAGTAAATAAAAAATATAAATAATAATTTTTAAAAATATAAATAATAGAAAAAGGAATAAACAAACATAAAATAATTATTATAATATTAGTTACTTTTTCTTTTTTAATTTTAAAAGTTGTTTTTAAATATTCCTTTATAAATAAAAACAGAATAGAACAACTACAAAAAGAAGAAATAAAAATAATAACTGCAATAATATTTTCTATTCTTTCAAGAAAATCAAAAGCTTTAACTTTTTTAAAAACATTATATTCTGGGTAGGTGAATAAACTAGCTAAATCAATTCCAAAAATAGAAATAATAAAAAATAGAAATATTGTAATTAAAATTCCACTTCCAATGTATCCTAAAATAATATTTCTATTAAAATGCTTATTATTTTTCACATCATTTTTTTTAATAAATAATAGTCCTATTAAAGGAAAAACAGCAAATGTAAGGGGGATAGTTAAAGAAGATAAAAAAGTTTTTTTACTAATATCAAAAATTGGATAAATATTCTCAATTTCTACTGAGGGTATTAATAATAACCATCCAAACAATGTGATAATTATGAAAGTAATAGTTAAAGCAATTGATGTTCTGGCAGTTACTTCTAATCCTTTTATAACACAAAACGCTACTAAGAAAAACATTATAATTGTTAAAAAATAATATGATGTTCTAGTTAAAAATTGGCTTATAGTAAAATTTATTATTGACCAAGATCCCATCATAATAATATAAATTACACTAATTATAAGAAAAATATTTAATATATATCCAAAAAATTTAAATTTCTCTACATTAATTTGAAAAATATTTTTATCTATACAAAACTTTGAAATATATAAAATTAAAAATAAAGGTATTAATCCTAAAATAAAACCTATTATTGAAGTAATAATACTAGTATTTTTACTTGTTGCTAATATAATTGTGTCTCCAAAACCAGGAAATAAAAACACGCTTAAATATAAAACAAATACTATTAATTCCTTTGAACTTATTTTATTCATTTTTATCACCTGATAATCCCTTATATACATTTCCATAACGATATATGTTTATATGTGAATTTATTTTTATATCTGCTATTTTATAAATATTTTTATCTTTAAATTTATCATATTCTTCATAATGATATTTATATATATTGTTTTTAAGACCTATAATATCAATATTCTCACTTTTACAAAGATTAATTAAACTATTTATATAGTTTTTAATTGCTTCATTAGCACTATTTTCTAGTTCTTTTCTAATTTCAATTTTTTCTAAATTTATATTTATATTTGCATCAGATATTTGTGATTCTAAATCGATATTAATGTTAGCAGTAATTATATTATTTTTAATCTCTAATTCAATATTGCTTTTTTGAACTCGTATATCAAGTGCCATATTATTATTCTTATATTCAGTTAAAACAACAACATCATAGAAATTTTTATTTAACATGTTATAAGCAATAGATTGTTCTTTAGATAATTTTACAATTTTATTATTATTTATTGCAATAATATTAGTTAAAGCTAATTCATTATTTTCCAAAATAATTCCTGTTGTAACAGGTACAATACTTTTTTTATAAAAACTGCTTACAAATTCTTCAAAACTAATATTTAAAGTTGATCCATTACGTAACATACTTGTTTCAACCATAGTAATTATTTCTTTACTTGGAAAACTTTCAGTTTTATCAAGATTTACATTTAATACTTCTTTAGCAGTTCCATTTGGATTAATTAAAAAAACAACATCATTTCTGGCTTCAGGACTTCTAATTAGATAATCAAATATATTTTCAATACCAATATCAACTACATTATTACCCGCTATTATTAGTTCTAAATGACCTAAATAAAGAATTTTTGGATATTTGTTACTAATATTTCTAATTGCATTAGGAATTGTATCTCCCGTAGCTTCATATAATACAGATTTTTCATTTGTTTGATTTTGAGATTCTTTTTTTAAATTTAAAATTTGAGCAGTAACTAAATATTGTCCATCAATATAATCAATACCTAAGGCATCAGCAATTGCCAAATCATTTAATTCTTTATAACTGCAACCTGTTAATAAAACTATTAATACAAGTAAAATTATATATTTTTTCATGTGTCACTCCTTGTATAATTAATATCTGTTAGCAATGGATTGCGTTTTATATCTTGTTTTATATTTTCTTTTACAGTTTTTTTCTTAAGGAAATTAAAATTAAATGGTGCAAATGGAAATAAGTATGGTTTACCAAAAGATTTTAAATCACTTAAATAAATAATGAATAATATTCCACAAAAAAATATTCCAGGTAAACCTAATATAGTAGAAAATATCATAAATAATAATCTCCACCATCTAATACCATTTGTCATACTTATATGAGAAAACATTAGACTACAAATTGCACTTATTGCAATAACAATAACCATTATTGGAGAAACAACACCTGCTGAAACAGCAGCATCTCCTAAAACAATAGCACCTAATATACTAATAGCACTTCCTGATAAAGAGGGCATCCTTACATCACTTTCTCTTAATATCTCAAATATTAAAGACATACCAATTGCTTCCACAATAGCAGGAAAAGGAACTCCTTCTCTTTGAACAGCAAAGTTTATGAGTAATGTATTGGGAATAGTTTCTTGATTAAATGTAGTAATTGCAATATAAAAAGCAGGAAGCAAAACTGCAATAAGAAATGATACTATTCTAATAATTCTGGTAAAACTAACATTTTTTGATTTTTGATAATTATCTTCTGGAGTTTCAAATAAATCAATAAAAAAAGTTGGTATAATTAGAAAATAAGGACTATTTTCTACAGAAATACAAACTTTTCCATCAAGTAGTGACATACATACTACATCAGGTCTTTCTGTAGGCTGAATAGAAGAAAAAACAGTATTTTTGCTTTCAATACAATTTCTAATATAAGTACTATCTAAAATACCATCAATATCAATATTATCTAATTTTTGTTTAATAGATTCTAATAATTCTTTTTCAATAATATTAGTCATATATAAAAGACTAACTTTTGTTTTTGTTTCTTTACCAATTTCTTTTTCTTCTATAACAAGATTAGTAGATTTTATTCTTTTTCTTACTAAACCAATATTTGTTATATAATTTTCATTAAAAGAATCTTTTGGACCACTTATTGTTTTCTCTGTAATAGGTTTTTCAATAGAACGACTTAGTTTTTCTTTTGTTTCAATGGCAATAGCTTTATCTATATTATTAAGTAGTATAATAGTAAAACCATTTCCTAAATATTTATATACTTCACTATAAGTAAATATTTCTTTTATATTATGAGAAGGACAAGTGTTATAAAGTATGTTTAAAATATTTTTATAATTAATTTCAGTATTTGTTTTAATTAAATCACTTATATTCTTTAAAATATAATCATTTATTGAACTACTATTACATAAAGTTTGACTATATATTAGAGTAATTATTTCATTAGAAAATGTAATATCTCGAAAAGTAATATCAAAAGAATTATGATATTTTTCTTTTATTCTTTTAACATTTTCATTAAGTATTTTTGTTAAAATGATTATCACCTAATTTCTATTACTATTATTAACAAATAAAAAAATATGTATACTTTTTTTATTTAATAAAATTTGATATAATTTTAGGTATAAATAAAAAAATATAATAAAATATAAATGAAAGGAATTTTTTTTATGGAAATATATAAATTAGAAAATATTAAAAAAACTTATAAAACATATAATGATACAGTGCATGCTTTAGATGATGTTGATTTAAGTATTAATAAAGGAGAAATAATTGTAATACTTGGTCCATCAGGAAGTGGAAAATCAACTTTATTAAATATATTATCTGGAATAGATAATCCAACAAGTGGAAAAGTTTATTTTAATAATAAAAGAATAGATAATTATAATAATGAAAGTTTAAGAGAATATCGTAAAAATAGTGTTGGATTTATTTTTCAAACTTATAATTTAGTATCAAATTTAACAGTTTATGAAAATGTAGAATTAGGTTATCATTTATCTAATAATCCTATAAAAATAGATGATATATTAAATATAATAGAGTTAGATAAATTAAAAAATAAATATCCATATCAATTAAGTGGTGGTGAAATGCAAAGAGTTGCTATAGCAAGAGCGATAGCAAAAAATTCAGAAATATTATTTTGTGATGAACCAACAGGAGCATTAGATGAAAAAACAGGTAAAAAAATATTAGCATTACTGCAAAAAATTAATAAAGAGTTCAATACAACATTAATAATTGTAACTCATAATCCTTCAATAGCAGATATTGCTAATATTGTTATAAAAATGAATAGTGGAAAAATAGTAGAAATAATAAAAAATGAAAAACAAAAAGAAGCAGAAGAGTTGAGGTGGGCATAATGGGACTTTTATTTTTAAATGCTTTAAAAGGATTAAAAAATCATAAATTACAAATGATATCAATAATAATTTTATTAGCATTATCAACAGGAATATATACTACTATGAATACAGCATTAGATAGGATTGAAGATCGTTATTATTCTTATTTAGAAGAACAAAATGTAGAAGATTTTTCATTTGTTCCTAGTAATTATTCTATTGATGAAAAAAATACTAGCAAAATGGATAAAATAGCAAAAAAGTATAATTTTAATTATGAATTAACAAGTTCAAAAATGACAAAAACAGACGATGTAATTATAAAAGCTATGCCATATAATAATACTAAAAAAATAAATGTTCCATATTTAGTAGAAGGAAATTTTTCTAAAAATAATAATGAAATAACTATTCTAAAAGGATTTGCAAA
>CAZCLV010000034.1:0-8453 GCA_964499645.1 uncultured Mycoplasma sp. | reverse complement strand
AAACACCACAAAGTGCTGGTGGAAAAACAATTATGACTATTGAACCTAAATTTGTTCCTAATAATGTAGCAAAAGTAAAAATAGATGATTTAAATTGTAATATGAGACTTGTAGATTGTGTTGGTTATGTTATAGAAAATGCTAAAGGATATGCTGATGAAAATGGTCCAAGAATGGTAAAAACACCATGGTTTAATGATGAAATACCATTTGAAGAAGCAGCAGAAGTTGGAACAGAAAAAGTAATTAAAGATCATTCTACAATTGGAATAATTTTAACTACAGATGGTTCAATTGGTGAATTTGATAGAAATGATTATATAAAAGCAGAAGAAAGAGTAGTAGGGGAATTAACTGCTATTAATAAACCATTTATAATTGTATTAAATAGTACTCATCCAACACATCCAGATACAAAAAAATTAGCAGATGATCTACATAATAACTATAATGTACCAGTTTTACCTATGGATGTTCTTGCAATGAATGAAAAAGATACCTATGATATATTAAGAGAAGCATTATATGAATTCCCAATACTTGAAGTAAAAGTAGATATGCCAGAATGGATTGGAATATTAAAGCCAAATCATTATATTAAAAAAGCATATATAGAAAAGATAAAAGAAAGTGTAATTGAAGTAGAAAAACTAAGAGATGTAGAAAGTATTACTAATTATTTTAACGATTGTGAATATATTGAAAAAGCATATATGTCTAAAGTAGATCCTTCTACTGGAACAGTTATAATTACACTAGATGCTCCAAAAGAATTGTTTAATAGAACTTTAAATGAAATGATTGGAATAGATATTACATCTAAAGCAAATTTATTGAATTTATTTCAAGATTATAATGAATCTAAATTAGAGTATGATCAAATTAAAACAGCACTTAAAATGGTTAAAACAACTGGATATGGAGTAGCAAATCCAACTCTAAATGATATGAAACTAGATACACCAGAAATAACTAAACAAGGAAGTAGATATGGAATAAAACTTAAAGCAACAGCACCTTCTATACATATGATAAGAGTTGATGTTGAAAGTACATTTGAGCCAATTATAGGGTCAGAACTTCAAAGTAAGGAATTAATAGACCATTTGATGAAAGATACCTCAGATAGCCCTAAAAACATCTGGAATAGTGAAATATTTGGCAGAAGTCTTGATGTAATTGTTCAAGAAGGAATACAATCAAAAATAGCTATGATGCCAGAGAATATAAGATATAAACTTCAACAAACAATGTCAAAAGTAGTAAATAAGGGTTCAGGCAATTTAATTGCAATAGTAATTTAGACATAGAAATATGTCTTTTTATTATAAAAAAGTATATATTTTAATTAGTTTATGTATAATTTTAGTTATTTTTTTAATTTTTTATCTAAAAAACTTGATTTTATTTGTTATAAATGATAATTTATATATGTAAGCATACTATGTTGCTTATGTTTCTTAAAATTCAATGGGAGGTAATTTTAGATGAAAAAAGTAGAATTAGTAGAAGCTATTGCTAATAAAGCTGGATTAACTAAGGCAGACGCTGGTCGTGCATTAGATGCAACTTTAGATGCAATTACTAACGCTTTAGCAAAAGGAGATAAAATCCCTCTAGTAGGATTTGGTACATTCGCTGTATCAAAAAGAGCTGCTAGAACTGGACGCAATCCTCAAACTGGAGCAGAAGTTAAAATTGCTGCTAGAAATGCTGCAACATTTAAAGCTGGAGCTGCATTAAAAGAAGCTATTAACTAATAAAAAAGCCAATGGCTTTTTTTTTGATTTTTTCTCATAATTTGGTATAATATAATTGGAGGCTAATATGGATAAAATTATTTATAAAGTACTTGAAAATATCGAAAATAACGGTTTTGAAGCATATATTGTTGGTGGATATGTAAGAGATTATCTAAGACATAAAAACTCTAATGACATCGATATATGTACCAATGCTAAACCAAAAGAAATAATTGAAATATTTAAAAATTATAAAACTATTCCTTTAGAATATGGAAATGTAATTTTAAAAATAAAAGACTTTGATTTTGAAATTACAACATTTAGAAAAGAAATAACATATAAAAATAATAGAAAGCCTGAAACTATTAAATATATTGATAAATTAAATGAGGATTTATTAAGAAGAGACTTTACAGTTAATTCTATATGTATGAATAAAGAAGAAAAAATAATAGATTTGCTTGATGGAAAAAAAGATATAAAAACTAAGACATTAAGATCAATTGGAAAGGCAAATAATAAGTTAAAAGAAGATTCTTTAAGAATAATGAGAGCAATAAGATTTGCTACTATATTAAACTATAAGATAGATTCTGAATTAAAAGAAGCAATTGTAAATAATAAAGAATTATTAAAAACTTTATCTTACGAAAGAAAAAAAGAAGAACTAACTAAAATATTTATATCTGAAAATAAAAAATATGGAATAAAACTATTAAAAGAGTTTGAACTATTAGATATATTGGAGCTAACTAATATTAATAATGTTCTATTAACAAATGATGTAATAGGTATATGGTCTACAATAACAGTAAATAATAATTATCCATTTACTAAAAATGAAAAAGAGTTAATTAAGGAAGTAAACTTACTTATGAATGAAAATATTAATGATAAGTATGTTTTATATAAATATGGATTATACCCAATAAGTATTGTTTGTGATTTAAAAAGATTAAATAAAAATAGAATAATAGATAATTATAATAAATTACCAATTAAAGATAGAAATGAAATAAATATTACAACTGAAGAAATATGTGAAATATTAGAAATTAAGCCTGGACCATTTTTAAAAGACTTATATGATGATATAGAACTTGGAATTATTAAAAAAGAAATAAAAAATACCAAAGAAAGTATTAAAAAATATATATTAAAAGAATTGCGTGTGATATAATAATTTAACAAAAGAGGTGGGAATATGAAAAGTAACAATATTTTAAATTTAATTAAAAGTTCTGGAATAATAATACCAAGTATTTTATTAAAGTATTATAAAGAATTAAAACTAAATGAGAAAGAATTAATATTTTTATCTTTTCTAATGCAAAAAGGAGAAAAGATAGTATTTGATATTGAATTATTTAATAAAGAATTAAACTTTGATATCCCACAAATTATGGAAAATGTTTCATCATTATCAGAAAAAAAATTACTAAATATGAGTGTAGAAAAAAATAAACAAGGAATGATGATGGAATATTTAGATATAAATATGTTGTATAATAAACTATTAAACTTTTTACTTGAAGAAAAAGAAGAAAAAGCTGAATCAAATATATATGAAATAATTGAAAAAGAATTTGGGAGAACTATATCTCCAATTGAATATGAAACTATTAAAGGATGGTTAGATTCTAATATAGAGGAAGAACTAATACAAGAAGCTTTAAAAGAAGCAATATTAAATGGAGTAAATAACTTAAAGTATATAGACAAAATTCTTTATGAATGGAATAAAAAAGGTTATAAAAAGCCTAATGATATTAAAAGAAAGAAAGATCAAAAAGAAGAAAAAGTTGATTTATTTGACTATGATTGGTTAGAAGATAATGAATAGTAAAGTAATAATGGATTACTTAGATTATATGGTACCAAATCCTCGTTGTGAGCTTGATTATAATAAAGACTATGAATTTCTTATTGCAGTAATGTTAAGTGCTCAAACAAAGGATTCTAGAGTAAATAAAGTAACTAAAATATTATTTGAAAGATATAAGAGCCTAAAAGACTTAAAAGAAGCAAAAACAAGTGATTTAGAGAATATAATTAAAAGTATTGGTAATTATCATAAAAAGAGTAAAGCTATTATAGATATATCTATGATTTTATATGATAAATATAATGGAGTAGTACCAAATAATAGAATAAAATTAGAAAGTTTACCAATGGTGGGAAGAAAGACTACTAATTTAGTATTAAGTGTTTTATATAATGAACCTAATATGCCAGTAGATACTCATATAGCAAGATTATCTAAAAGACTTAATATTTCTAATAGTAATGATGTCTTAGTAATAGAAGAAGATTTAAAAAAATATTTTCCTAAAGATAAATGGAATAGATTACATCATCAATTAGTATTATTTGGAAGATATCATTGTACTGCCAAAAAACCAGAGTGTAGTAGTTGTAAATTAAAAAATATATGTATAGAAAAAGATAAGAATTAATCAATTAATTCTTATCTTTTATTTTACCAATCTTCAAAAATATCTTTTTTCTTCTTTTTCTTTAAAGATTTAATATCTTTATCTATTTCAAATTCTTCCTTTTGTTCTTTTTCAATTAAATCATCTTTTTTATCTACTTTAATAGTATCTTTAATTTCAGATATTTCTTCTTTTGTTTCTTCAATAACTTCTTTAATCTTTTTCTTTTCTTTTTTAATTTTATCTTTTATTTCTTTATCTTCTTTTATAAATTCTTCTTTAATTTTATCTTTATCTTTTTTAATTGGTTTATTCTTTTTTACTGCAATAATAATTAATAACGTAGATAACAAAACTATAGCACCTGCAAAAGAATATATTATAATATCAGCATCTTCTTTTTTCTTTTTATAAAGGTTTATTTCTTCTTGATTATATATTTGAATAGTATTTTCAGTTTCTTCATATAGATACCAAGATGTTTTTCCTGTTTCTATATTAATTCCATATAATAATGCATATTTTGATTTATTATTTATTTTATAAGCAGTTATTTCTTTATCATTTAGTTTTATTGATGTTCTTTGATAATTCTTTATTACTTCTTTTGGTTCCATAATGTTTATTGTTATTGTTTGAAAAGATAATTCATTGTAGAGAGTGTAAGTGTTTTTATCTTTATCATAAATATATAAATTATTATTACCTAATTCATCTTTTAGGCCAATTAGCGTAAAGTTCGTTGTTTCACAATTATATACTGGAACTTTAAATCCATTCATTTCTATTGTATCATTTGTACAAGTTTTTGGCATTTCTAATGTGGTTAATCTTTTAATTACTGTATACTTTTTTTTATCAATAGTTATATTAATAGGATTTTTATCAATAACAGTAGCAAGTATTGTATAAGTTCTTGTTGTACCTTTTTCTGAAGTAACTACTATGTTAAGTTTATTTTCTCCTTCTTCAACATTAATAGTTCCAGCACCGGTTACTTTAGCAGTAGCATCTTCAACTGGAGCATTAATCTTTATTGAAGTAATATCTGAATCAAGTGAAACAGTATAATTTGTAGTTTCTTTATTAAAAGTAGGAGATAATGTTTGATTATCAATAGTAAGGTTTTTTAAGTAGTTATTAGTAGAATAAACGATAGGTGTATTAACTTTTATATAACTTTTTATTGTTACTCCAGATACAGTAGGAACACCTTCTTTTTCGTTCCAAAATGCAATTTCACGATTCTTAGCACTTATTGTAGAAGTTCCAGCAGCGATTACTTTAAAGGTAAATTTTAAGGAAGTTGATTTAGTTGCTGGAAATACTTCAACAGCACTTGCTCCTCCAGAAGAAGCAGTTGACCCTGTCATTTTTAATTTACTACTATCATATGTTAATATATATTGATAACTACCAAAATTTTCACTACTTTTTACATAAGCAGTAACGGTAATATAACTTCCAACTGCTGGATTTTTATTTGAAGAATAGATATCAATTACAGAAGTAGCAGCCTTTATATTAAAACTTGGTATAAATATTAAACCAAATAATAACATTCCAAATAGATTTTTTAATAGTTTTTTCATATTTTTACTCCTTATTTTATTTTTATTATACCTAATATATGCTTTTGAACTCTAAGTAAATCAATAATAGTAACTTTTCCATCATAATTTGTATCACAAGCATTATAATAATCATTTGTTAGAATGGAAGAACCTAATATATGCTTTTGAACTCTAAGTAAATCAATAATAGTAACTTTTCCATCTCCATTATTATCACCTTTAATTACTATAGAATAAGTTTTTGAATTATTACCATTTGTAATAGTAACTTTATCTCCAGTAGCAAGATCACCTGATTTTGTTGTATTGTTCTTATTTGTAATATTAATAGTAGCAGTTGGTGCTGCAGAATTTATTAATTCAGTTAATGATGTAGTAGTTGTTTTTTCTTCTATACCAGTTAAGTAATTATTTGAAAATTTAACAGCAACATTTACGATTAATTCATCAATTGGAGTTGCTTCAGTAATAGTTGATGTTGCTTTTTTAATTGTAATTTTATAAGTTTTTGTTATTCCAACTTCACTTGTAACATTAATTAATACTTCTTGTTCATTATTTGTTAATGATATAGTTCCTGTACCTGTAATTGTTGCTTTTGCAGATTTAGCAGTTGCTGCTAATACAATAGAAGTTGTACTACTAGGAACATATTGAATATATTCAACAATGTCAGTATCAAAATTAGAAATTGTTGTTCCATTTAATGTTAAATTACTTAAGGAATTTTCTGTATCACCAATTGGTTGTAGCATTGTAAATGCAGTAGGTAAATCACTAAATACTGGAATTGAAAATACAAACGCAGTATTCATTATATTTGTTTCTGTTCTACTTTCATAAGTAGACAAACTTTCACTAGCAGGAGCAATAATATTTGTCATATATTGATTTGTATATGATGACTTAGATGATGGGGAAATATCAAATTTTTGAAAATATGTGGTATATTGTCCCTCGCCAACATAGTTTTCATCTATCCATTGTGCTCCCCCATAAATAGCTTTTTTTCGTGTATTCCAAGGCTTTCCGTAAGAATTGTCAGCTCCTAAAGTATACATAGCAGCATAAGCTAATCCTCTAGTAACTGAACTTGAAGTATAATTGTCTTGAAAAGCATTTATATTATAAAAATTATAATATCCATTTACTGATTTTCCGTTATAAGTTAGATTGCTTTTACCCGAAACTGCTGCATAAGTAGCTACTGTCATACCTTCTTGTTTTGCTCTAGCAGCTAGATGTACTGGACTAACACTGTTTTTAATACCAGCATCCATAAAATAATCAATATAAGTTTTAGTTATATTTGCAACTGCTGCATCATATTCTTCTTTAACTGGATATGTTTCAGTAGTAATACCTTCACTTAAAGCATCAACTTTTCCTGCTAAATAAGTTCCTTCAAATAAACTTTGAATTATTTGTAAATTAGGAAATTCCGAATCATATCTTGCATCTTCAAATGCAAAAATATTTTTTTCTGTCAAATAAGTACGAGGATCAATATATACTGCATCAACAGAAGATTTAGTAGTATACCAATTAGGATTTTCTCTTTTTGTAGTAGATAATTTATACTGTGTAGGAGGATCTGGAAGAGCATTTTTATTTTCTTCACTATCAACTACTGTATTAAATGTTTTTTTCATTGTTATTTTTTTAAAAATCCAATTTGGATATTTTTTATGTAAGTATGTTAGAAATGGTAAATAACTCTCTGGAAAACCAGCGTTTCTTAATTCATCATAATATTCTTTATCATAAGCAGTTATTTCATCATAACTACTTATAAGTGATGCTTTTACATATCCGGTTTTAGTGCCATAATATGTAATATTACACCATCCATTAGAACAACTATTTTTTTTAATATTTGTACCTAAAAAGATATTTTCAATGTTAGCATAACTAATAGCAGGACCTTTTCTAACAGTGGCATAGTTTTCATTAATTCTATATCCCCAAGTTGCAGTAGTGTAGTACCCGATAGAATTTACTGATGCAACTGAATCTACTACCACAAGAGCACTACAAACATATCTATTAGATGATCCATTATAATATATTTGATACCAATTATTACAATTAGAGTCAGTAGAAGGTATTTTTGTTGTACTTACAAGTGTTATTGAAGTTCCATATTTTAAATATCCAATAGATGTGTTTTTTGTACTTGCATCACCTCTAACAAATATTCCTTCAGCATCATCAACAGTAGCAGTAATAGTAGTTGCAAATACATTATTTATGGATAGAACAAAAAATAATACAAAAGTAAAAATATATAAGTATTTATTAAATTTTTTCATTCTACCACCACAACTTTCATATGTTTATATGTATATTATATCAAAAAAATATACTTAAAAATATATAAAGCGACTTTGTTTTACATATAAATGTAAAAGCAAAGTCATAAGATTTATTATAAAAATAAAATTTTTTCTTGATACGTCTTTTATATAATGATATAATATCAATGTAATATTTTATGGGGCTATAGCCAAGCGGTAAGGCGTAGGTCTGCAAAACCTTGAGCACCGGTTCAAATCCGGTTAGCCCCTCCAATGATAAAATAAATCAACGGTTTTGTTGATTTTTTTTTATAAATACTTA
Organism: uncultured Mycoplasma sp.; assembly: GCA_964499645.1. Taxonomy (GTDB): domain Bacteria; phylum Bacillota_I; class Bacilli_A; order RF39; family UBA660; genus CAG-611. The sequence continues at coordinate 80 of CAZCLV010000034.1, read as the reverse complement.
CAAATAATACTTTAAGTAATATGTTTTATAAATAGAAAAAGTAAGTGTCCAAAAAGGACATAAAAAAAGACACATAGAAT